>JAHDGC010000807.1 GCA_020627865.1 Saprospiraceae bacterium
ATCTATATGCGATGTGGAAGTGAGTTCTAATCACCATTCTGCCAATCACCAGCTTCCCGCCCATAAAATCTCCCCATAATTTATTAATTTTGCAGCGAAACAAATTTTCGTTTGTAATGTTAAAAAACACTATGCTAACCGGCTTATTGGTCGGCGTAATCGTCCCTTACGTTGGATGGGCTATTTGGATTTCTATTTTTGATCAGCTCAATATTTTTGGGGCAGCTTCCAATATAGGAATGAGCGAATCTTTCCGTCCGCGTACAACTGCGCTTTTGGCCATTTGTACCAACCTGATTCCCTTTCTCTATGCCAGTCGGAATAATTTCTATGAAATGATGCGGGGAATTGTTTTCCCTACGGTCGTCCTTTCCATCGTTTGGCTATTTTATTTTGATTTTATCTGATGAAATATTATATCATAGCAGGAGAAGCTTCAGGAGATTTGCATGCTGCGAATTTGATGAAGGCACTCAAGGAAAAGGATGCACAGGCGGATTTCCGGGTTTGGGGTGGAGATTTTATGGAAGCGGCAGGTGGCCAGTTGGTGAAGCACTATCGTGATCTTGCCTTTATGGGGTTTTGGGAAGTCCTTAAAAATATTCGGACAATTCTCGCCAATTTTCGTTTGTGCAAGGATGATATTTTGACCTATGCACCGGATGTATTGATCTTGGTAGATTATCCTGGATTTAATCTTCGTATGGCAAAATGGGCCAAGGCTCGTGATCTAAAGATTTTTTACTATATCTCCCCCCAAATATGGGCGTGGCACAGCAGTCGGGTTCATGGGATCAGGGCAACCATCGACCGGGTGTTTGTCATTTTGCCTTTTGAAAAAGATTTTTATAAAAAATATAATGTTGATGTTGATTTTGTCGGGCATCCTTTGCTCGATGTGATCGCTGATAAAGCGCCCGAAGATCGTTTTTTGAAAAAATATGCTTGGGAAAATAAAGAAATTGTCGCTTTGTTGCCGGGTAGCCGGAAACAGGAAATTAGTCGCATGTTGGAGATTATGCTGGCTGTCGCCCAACAATACCCTGACAAACTTTTCGTCATTGCCGGAGCACCCGCCATTCCGGATGCTTTTTACCAAAATATCATCGCACGAAATAAGACCCTTAAAAATGTTCATATCGTAAGTGGAGAAACCTATGCCTTATTGGAAAATAGCCATGCGGCATTGGTGACTTCTGGCACGGCAACCTTGGAAACAGCCTTGCACGAAGTGCCGCAGGTCGTTTGTTATAAAGCGGATAAGTGGTCTTATCGCTTGGCCAAACGATTGGTCAATGTTCGTTATATTTCCTTGGTGAACCTGATTTTAGAAAAGGAGTTGGTCAAGGAGTTGATCCAAGATAACTTGACACCGGAAACACTTGCAACAGCGCTAGAAGATTTGTTGCGAAAAGAAACCCGAGATAAACAACATCAAGGGTACAAATTGTTGAAGGATGCGCTAGGGAATCAGGGGGCATCCCGACGTTGCGCAAACTTGATGTATAAGGAGTTAAATCGCACAGTTTGATTCTTATCTAAGTCTAATCACAAATTCTTCACATGCAACGAGCAAAATTCACCAACAAACCATTCTATATTTTTGTGTTGACTTTTATCTCCCTCTTAACAGCCTGGCAATTTTTTATCTTGCTGGCGACATCGGGTGTGTTGGGTGCCGTACCGATAGGGCTTCAGATTCTTTTATTATTTGTGTTGGTGGCGGAACATCGTCATAGTAAATTGTGTTTACAATATTGGGCGGGGATTTTTATCATTTTTGCGGAATCCATTAAGATTGTAGCGAAAATGTTGGCTTCTGGTTCTGGAGGTAGTGAATTCATGAACTTTTCCCTTTTTATCAATATCGGAATCTTATTATCTGGTATCCTAATCTTCTTTTTGGCAGGGATTTTTATAGAAATAACCAATGTTAAGACATCATGACACTTGGGGGCATATCTTAGTTTGCGTTTTGTTAAAAAAACTTTAATTATTATCGGAATGGAGGAATTTCCCGCCTTTAACCGTTATTAAGATATGGGGACAGGTAACTTGTAAAAAAACTATCGTCTTAAAGGAAAAAAATTTAGAGAAAAAACTATTTTTGCAGTTTAGTACATCATAAATGTAATTTATACTTGTACACTTAGCACAATAAATTAACCATGAGTAGAATTATCATTATTTTTATATTAAGTTTTACGTTTTTATGTGCAAACGCCCAGAAACATGTCTGCCGTACTGCCCATATTAATGTTTATTCTTCCAATAGTATACATGATATTGAAGCAGATAACTATCAGGTTGTCTGCATGGTGAATAGCAGAACTGGGACATTCAATATTATTGCTTTATTGAAATCCTTTGAGTTTAAATTGGGAGCCCTAAATCGGGTTTTTACAACCAGAAATCTTGATGTGACCCGTTACCCGAAGATTACCTATACTGGGCAAATCACAAATTTGGATGAGATCAGTTTTTCCGAACCAGGGACTTATGAAGCTAAAGTGGAGGGCAATCTGTATATTTGGGATGAAAAAAGGGTCACGCCAATCGTCGGAAAGTTAACCGTCAATGAGGATGGAACCATAGATGGATATTCTAACTTTGCGATTCGGATAGAAGAGAAAAATGTCCATAAATTTGACGATTTGATGAGACAACGTCTGCCAAATTCACTAGGGATTGATATTAATACACTCGGCATTTCTAGGGACATCAACATCGAAGCTGAGATGACCTTCAAATAATTCAACTGCTAGACTACCCAACATCTACAAGTTTAAAGCCTGTCTGTCGTACTGACAAGTAGACAGGGTCTAATATCTAAATAAAATGAAAAAAGCCCTCAAATTCATTGGAATAGCACTCGCTATACTCTTCATTCTAGGTATCATTGGATTTTTATATCTAAAAAACATGCCAGACGTTAATCTCCAAAAGCAAACGGCTGCCCATAGTATTGACGCCATAAAGTTTTTCAATACCTATGAAAAGAACCCTGCCAAAAGTGATACCAAATACATGGATCAGATTGTGGACATCAGTGGCAAAATATCCGAAGTTTCCACCGATAGAAAAGGGGCTACTGTTATTGCCATGCGTGCAGATGATGCTATATCTGGGGTCATGTGTACTTTTAAGGAGAATCAAACCGCAAAGTTAGCCAAGTATAAAGTTGGTGATCCCATTACGGTAAGGGGAATTTGTGTCGGAATGACCTTGGATGTGGTGTTGAATAAAAGTGAAGTGATAGAGTAGAATAATCTGGTAGAGCCGGCATGGATAGCGACTCTACCAGATTATTTGGAATAAGTTTTTTATCCCAAAATATCCTCGATTGTTATAGATGTTTCTGGGAAAGACAAGGGAGCAATGCTGTCTTCCAAGTCCAGAATTTGTTTAGATTTATAAATGAGCTTACTCGTGGCTCTCCTTTAGGAAGTGAAGGGTGCGAGGGCATTGGAACTTACTTACAAAAAAAACTTGCTACCACAAACGTGGATAGCAAGTTTAAGCTTTTAAGTA
>JAHDGC010000808.1 GCA_020627865.1 Saprospiraceae bacterium
ATACATAATCATACACATCATCGGAAGACCCTGTGAATTGTACCGTTGCCGGCACACAAGAGTCGTCCACTTCAAATGCAACATTACCAACAGGGCCATCTAGTCGAATCATATTTTCTACAAAAAGGGTATCTGCACAAGCTGTAGTGGAAGACACAATTAAGGTTCCGCTAAACTGCCCCGGTTCCGTATAAATATGAGAAGGATCGGCCAAGTTTGAAATCCCGCTATCGTCTCCAAAATCCCAATGATATTGTGTCGCATTTTGAGATGTATTCTCAAAATTGACCAATAAAGGCGGACAATTGGCATATGAATTATCAATACTAAAACTGGCTACAGGATTCGCAACCGTAACATAATCCTCCCGACAGGAGACATTCTCACAACCATCCGGTGCTGTTACCGTAAGGCAAACAGAATACACCCCTTCTTGGCTATAAGCATGCAGTGGTGCCTGTTCATCAGAAGTCATCCCATCTCCAAAATCCCAGAGATAACTCAAGCCTACATCACTTGAAAGGCTTGTAAAGCGAACATCACCACTTGTGCAGGTTACAGTATCCGCTTCGAATGCAGCAGAAGGTGCCGAAACACTCATAATATCTTCATTAAGCAAAGTATCCGTACAACCCCAGCCATCAACGACGGCCAATCCAATATCAAAATAGCCAACAGAATCAAACATATAACTTACATTCGGCCCATCCATGATATGGATGCTATCCATGATCGTCCAATCCCAAGCAACAATTTCAGAAAATAAGCTGCTGCTGTTATCCTGAAAAGTAGCAGGAAGAGGCACACATCCTCCCGGTGGCAAAATATCAAAATCAGCGACCACATCGTTTACTCGAATTTCCCCCTCAAACATAACAGTATCCCTACATCCTTTACTATCACTTATAATCAAACTAATATCATCGTATATCCCAGTATTGGGAAAACTAATTTCCGTTGAGCCCGCATTTGCTGCAGCAATAAGGCCTTGTGAAGAAGACCAAAAAATACTATCCGCAAAATCCGATTGACTTTCCAACATCAGTGTCGCAGGGGCACATGTTGTTGTATCGGAGACTGAAAATCTTGCAATAGGATTGGTAATAAAAACAGTTGCATAAACCGTGTCAACACAACCTGTCTCAAAGTTAAAAGCCAATTGCCTTATCCTATATGTTCCAGTATCTGGATAAGTATAAGTCAGCGGCAAAATAGAAGAGGAAGTATCCGTCGTTACATTCGGATCACCAAAGTCATATAAAATAGAATCTGCTCCAATAGCCCTATTGGTAATATCAACGGAATACAGATCATCACAAAATTGCTGCACGCGCATTCTAGCAACGGGCGGTAAAATTTCAATATAATCTGTTATCAAAAGTTGTTCACCACAACCATGATGGAAAGCAATTAATGAAATATCAAAAAATCCGGTATCCGTAAAACTATGTACTGGGTTTTGTTCAATATTATCAATCTCCCCATCTTCATTAAAATCCCAAGCCCATTCATTTGCATATTCACTTGAAAGGTCTGTGAAACGAACATCCCCTCGGACACAGGCCACTTGAGGAGTCGCTTCAAAATTCACATTCGGTGGTTGCCCGACACAAACGACACTACTAAAAGTATCCGTATCTTGACAGCCCAAAGAATTGAACACCGTTAATTTGACATCATAACAACCTGTATCCAAAATCGTAAAAGAAGGAACTTGATCCGTAGAAGTTAATAATCCACTAGGGGTTTCTATCTCCCATTCCCACCCAGTAATCTCTCCCGGTGACGATGAATTTTCTGTCAGTTCAAAAGTTAAAGGAGCACAGCCCAATATTTCTTCTTCCACAATGGAAGCTTCGAGCGGATAAATTCTGATGCTATCCCGCACATAGGAAGATTGACAACCTGTAGAATCACCAATGGTCAGTTTCAAGGCATAATTCCCCATTTCTGTAAAGGTAAAACTTCCATTTTGTCCTTCGTAAGTTCCAACCACATTATTCGAATCATCTATAAATTCATACAACCAATAGTCAATATCCGTCAGTGGATTTGCACTAAAGGTTACGGTATTTGGAACCGAACAACCTTCAGGATTATCAATGGTTACCGGTGCCGTTGGCACATTGTTAACTTGAACACAGGTCATGGAATCTACAGAGACACAATCATTGATATATCTTGTGAGGGAGACCGTATAACAACCAGCGACCCAATATGCATATTGGGGATTAGGATCGCGGGAGACATCTCCATTACCAAAATCCCACAACACACTATCCGCTGGCATGGGAGAAAGATCATGAAAGTTAAATTCGCGGCTGACGCACGGCAAGGAAACATCATAATCAAATACAGCAGAATAGCCCACCTGAATAAAATTATCTAACAGTAAAGTATCGGAACAACCCGTTGTCGTATTTTGGCCAATTACTTGCACCGAATAGGAACCCAATTCTGGATAATTTACAGCGCCCGGACTTGTTCCAACAAAGGTTTGACCATTACCAAAATCCCAAGAATAATCCACCTGAGGATCTATATTTTCCAAGCTAAAGAATGTAAGCAAAGGAGCTTCACAACTGAAAGAATCTGAAACGGCAATGCTCACATTTGGATTTGCCAAGGCCGTAATGTACTCAGATTTTGTTACCGTATTTGTACAGCCCTTATCATCCGTAACCGTAAGACTTATGGTATACTCATCCTCATTTTCATAAACACAAGTTGGTGGAACAGCATTTTCATCATGTGTGATCACACCGCAATTTCCTCCTACGCCCCAAACCCATTCTACGATGTTATTTTCCGAAGTGGTCAAGTCTTCAAAGCTTATTTCCAGTGGGCTACATCCTGTTGTAAAATTGGCACTAAAATCAGGAATTGGCAAATTGTAAACCGTTATAAAATCTGTTTTACAATCTGTAGCGGTATTCCCTGCATCATCCGTTACGGTGAGACAAATAGTACAACTTCCGGGGATACTAAAAACTCTTCCTGGGCATTCCATGTTTGAATTTGTCCCGCAGAAGTCCCATTCTCTAGAAACAATATTTCCGGCAGTCGATGTAGAGACATCACAAAAGTTCACTTGTAGGGAACCACAGCCTTCGGTATTGTCTGCTGTAAAATCTACGGTAATTTGCCCGTTTATTTTACACAAAAAAACAAACAACCCGAAAAATATAAGGTAGCATTTCTGTGACATCATCTATTTATTATATATGAAAAGTGAGATAAATATTATCTAGCGGAAATCAAGAATAATGCCGCCAGCACCATCATATTAAACTATACTGAAAGATGATCTACCTTGGAAAAAATAATTTTGTTTTCGGACTTCAAAAATAATTTAAATGTGTTTTTCACAAAACACTAAGGAAAGTACAATTACACATAACAAAAATATATGTGCTAAAAATAATCCTGACAAATATGATTTTTATTTTTTTTATCCACAATAAAAATTATGTCACGGCTTGCAGGGATATTGTAATGTAAAAAAAATAAAAAAAATGACTT
>JAHDGC010000809.1 GCA_020627865.1 Saprospiraceae bacterium
ACCTGATGCATTGATGAAAAGTTCTCCCCTGAGTGTGTTTGCATTTTTGTTTTCCTCATCCGATACCGGAACAATACTCGCAATTTCCTGCTCCGTTTTGATATAAATATTGTCTTTTACAAACTGCAAATAATTCAGCCGGCCATCTATCGGAGCTGTTAATAAAAATTGCTCTTCCCAACTGTTGATGGCGTTTATCATCTTGCTGTAGGCAATGGTAATGGAATTCAAGCCCGTTCTTGTGGTTTGCTTGGTGGAATAATCCAATTCATTTTTTTGCGATTCCAAATCGAGTACCCTTTTGCGGTATTCGTTCAATCCAGATTTTGCATTTTGGTAGCTGTTGAATTTTTGGGTAACTTCACTCTGCTTGGTATCCAGTTGCTCTGCGGAGATGCTGCCATTTTTGAGCAAGGGTGCGTAACGCTTTTTGAATATTTCCTTGGCCCTCAAATAATCATTTTTCAAAGAAGCAATGTGCGCCAGTTGCTCCTTTTCCATTTGGGTAATTTGCTTGATTTGTTTATCAATATTCGCCTTCCGGTAATAATTGTCATGGCTTGATTTTTGCTGCACCTTTTGGTCTTTAAGGCTATAAACCAACTCGCTGAAATCCGTTTGTAAATTCCCCAAATCTAATCCTTTAGGAAATTCAAATTCATTTAGCTTTGCACCCTCATCCAGTTTCTCTTTTAAAATCTCAAGGCTCGTTTTCAGGATTTGAACATCCTCGTAGCGGGCATCGTTTTTTATCAGAGCAATATTTTCTCCTTGTTGTATAATGGCTTTATCTTTTTTAAATAACTGCAATGGCCCATTGGTTTTGGAAACCAGAATAGCAGGCGGCAAACTTGACGTTACTGTAATTTGTCCTTCCACAATATCTGGGTATTTGATAAAATAACTCATGGCCAATATTCCCATCAGGATAAAAAAGAAGGTCGTGATGCCCCAGCGGATCATCCAGTTGGGAACGTAGCTCAAAATCTCATCAACCTCCATACTGCGCGGTGTCACCACCTCTGGGGTCAAGGTGTATGCAGAAGAGCCGCCCGCTGTATTGCTGATTTGTTCTTCGTTGAGGTTAATGGTTGGGTTGACTTGTGATACCGTAGTGCTATCTTCTTGGATGAAGTCCAAGGTGATTTCCGGAGCTGGTGGAGTGGAATTACTTTGGGTTGGGCTTATCAGGTTGTCAATCAAGTCAAACAATTCTGCTTTGTCTTCTGCTTCGTTTTGGGGCGGTACAACTTCTTTGTTCACAGTATTTTCTGTAACACTGTTTTTGCTTTCCTTGAAAAAATCTTGGAACAAATCGTCAAATTGTGGGTTCTTGTCCTTTGCCATTATTGTTGATACTTGGTTAAACTTCCGGTCAACTTCAGAATTTCCGTTTCGTTGACCAATAATTCATATATCGCTTCGAGACGGGTTTGTTGGGCATTCAGGTATTCTTGCTGCAAACTGCGATAGTCCAAAAGCGAAGAAAATCCAGTTTTGTATCGGTTCTTTTCCAGCACGATATTTTTATCCAAATTTTGAATTACTTTTTCGTTGATTTTAATAATTTGTAATTGAGTATCGTAGTTCGTAATCACATTTTGTAATTCATTAGACAACTCCTGCTTGATTTCTTCAATCTTCAGCGATTCAATTTCTTCCTGGATACGGGCTTCCTGAATGGCCCTGCTGACTTGCCCGCCATCAAAGAGGTTATAAGATACGGAAAAGTTGAGATAAAAATTAAAATTACGACCTCTTATTCTAGGAATCTCCGGAAACTTGGTCGCATTAAAGTTTTGGGTAGCACCACCATTGACGGATACTTCTGGATAGCGACTTGCCCGTTGTAATCCCACTTCGTTCCTGCGGAGGGTCAGGTTTAGAAATTGATTCAACAATTCCCGATTGAGGGCAGTCATTTTTTGCTGGAGTTTATCAAAATGATAAGCCGTTTTCTGATAAGAAATTTCATCCGTAAGGATATATTGTTTATAATGTTTATTTCCCATCGCCATGTTGAGGGCTTGCATCGCCAAGTCCAATTCTTTTTCTTTCAGAATGCTGTTCGTAGAATCTATCAACATGGTGTTTTCAAAACGGAGTACATCATACTGGCTGGTCTTGCCATGTTTTAATTGAAACTTTGCATCCAAATACCGTTCCTTAGAACGGCCCATTGCTTCAGATTGCACTTTCACGGCTTCCGTTTGTACCAACACATTATAATAAGACAACATGATCGCTTGAATGGTATTTTCTACCAAAAGTAAGCTGTTTCCCTGACTTTGCTGATGCAACTTCTCCAATCTTGATTTCTCCAATTTGGCTTTGAAGCCTTCAAATATAACCCAATTGACATCTGCCCCAACATTCAACCCCCGATCCCTGTAGAATCCTTGTACAAAAGATGTTGGGCTATTGTTGTTGTTGATATTGCCCAGTTGCCGGGCAAATAAATCCACCCGAGGCAATCGACTTTTGTAGACATTGTTCAATTGATCTAAAGCAATCTCCTCCTCCAGTTTTTGTATCTGTATCCCGAAATTATGCTGCAAGCCAATTTGAATCGCTCTGGTAATAGAAAGTTCATCTTGGGCGAAAAGGGTTCCTGTTATACTGGTGAAAAGTATAATGATGGCGAATTTTGTAACAATATTTTTGCAAATAAAATGCATTTTGAATTTTTTTAACTTGCCAAAGCTAGTGGTTAACTTCAGGATGAATGTCGTCAAATTAAGGATTCCATGAAAAAGGCCATAGGGCTAAACTATTAAGCATTATAGACCAAGCATGTGCTGTGTCCCCCTTCGGAGGGGGATTTAGGGGGAGGCCTTTGTGTAATTGATTAAGAATCAATATATTTTGTCCAATCCTCCCCCTAACCCCCTCCCGAGGGGGATAGTATGTTCTCGGCTTCACAGCACTATTGCTTAAGCTATGTTTTTCATATGTTTCTACTAAATTGACAACATTCTGCTTCAAGCTAACACTAGCTTTGGGTACAGAGTACACGACCCCTACTTACTCGCCACCTTATCCGCATCTATAATTTCTAACACTTTCGCCAAGCCCTCAAAAATACATTCATCACTAGGGGTATTGTTCCCATTATTCCCTAGCCAATACTGATAAGCATTCAACCGAATAAACTGTGCCGGAACACTATTCACATTCAAAAAATCAACACTACTGCGATGCAACTTTCCGGTCAATTCCAATTTGTAAATTTTTGCATTCGGCTGCTTGAGTTTCGGCAACCAAAATGCCAAAGCCTCTTTGGAAGCAGGAATCACCTGTACAGATTTGTAACGGGAAAACTTATCTGGAAAACTGTCCTTACGAACTTCTTCAAAAATCAACTCTCTCGCCAAGGTCAGCTGTGTCCGCAAGAGGGGTAATATTTCCATTAGGGTTTTTGCCGCATCGAAATGATAATCCCCCGGCATAAAAGGAGCCTTTTGATTCCCTTGTAGATATTGCCCCATACCTTCTGCAATAGCATTCAAGGGAAGGGGT
>JAHDGC010000810.1 GCA_020627865.1 Saprospiraceae bacterium
ATATGTCCCGTATAATTGCAACTCATCATTTTCACCATCTCCATTCGGCGTAAAGGCATTTGGAAGGAAAACATGTACATCATCACAAATCGGATCAATAACCGTAATCAAAATGGTATCCCGATTCATACAGCCATCCTGATTTTGAATCACCAATTCATAAAGGGTTGTTTCTTGTGGGGAAGCGACCGGATCGGCGATGTTATTTTCTGATAAAGAATTAGCCGGTTGCCAAGCATAAATATAGGCTTCATCGAAGGTAGCGTTCAGCTGGCTAGATTCCCCGAGGTAAATCGTTTCTGGTGCGGCACTGATTTCCAGTGGTGGTTGATATTCAAATATAGCCACTTCAAAAGAATCCGTAAGGGTACAGCCAAACTGGTTTTCCACGGTAACCGTATATTGATCTGAAACGCCAGGAATCAACACTGCACTTGCTGACCCTTGCCCCGCAATAAGACCCGTTTCCGGAAACCATTCATAACTTACAATATCTTCCGGATAAGGAGAAAAGACATCTACCACAACACTGTCTCCAATGCAAACGGTATACAAACCTTCTATTTCTATAATGGGGCTGTTGCCATTTACCTGTACTTGATCGTTTACGCTACAAGCGGAACTGTCAGTTAATTGTACATAGTAATAACTTTCCCTTTCGGGTAAAACTTGTACGCTTGCTTCGTTTGAAAATATATTGTTAAAAGATGGTGTGTCCGACCATTGTATGTCATATGTGCCTGATGTTTCTACAAAAAGATCAATGGTCTCCGTACAGATACTGGTATCCGTGATCATGGTAAAAACAATCGGATCGGAAACTTCTACGAAAACCGTTCGGGTAATTTCACAGGCAAAAGGTTGTATCGTGCTTACCGTAACTTGATAAGTTTCTGACGTTGTCGGAAAAGCAACAGGATTGGCAACGTTTGGATTCGTTAACGTTTCAGCTGGTTCCCAATGATAAGTGTAGAGCAGGTTGAAATCAGGATTCAGGTTTATAGAATCTCCGAAACAAATAAACAAGCTATCCGTAAATGCTTCTTCAATAAAATACAGAGGGATGCTTTCTTCGTATTGATCTTCACAACCATCGGCAGAAGAAAAACTCAGGGTGACATCCAGTACCTCTCCGGGATACATTACAATTTCCGGATTGGCGATGCTTGTTGTAATGCCATTACTAAAAGACCAATTTCTCTCGGTAAAATTGCTCTGTGTATTGGTGGATAAATCCGTAAATTGGATGGCAATGCTATCCCCACAAGCAATATAATCCCAAGTGAAAATGACATTAATCATGGGTTGTACAACGGTGATGATTTGTTCGATCGTATCTTTACAATTGACATCATTTTCAATGATTAAAGTAACGGGATAATCCCCCGGATTTGGATATTCATAAAGTGGGTTGGTTTCGGTGGAACTAGCATCTGGATTGGTCGAGTCTCCAAAATACCAAGTGTAATATTCGGCATTGATACTGGTGTTGGTAAATTGAATGTTAAAATTGCTGCACTGCGTTGAACTGACAAAACTCGCTTGACTTGTGGTGTCCAATACGCCAACGGGAATAGAATCCAACAAGTCACAGCCGTATTGATTGCTGGCCAGTACTGTATAATAATGGAGACCGGGTTCCGGAGGCAAAGCCAAAGCGGTGGAGTCTGTCGTGCTGCCTGAAATTTCATCTGCCGGAGACCACTCATAACTCAGCATGTCGCCTGGATCTACATTCTCAAGACCAATTAAGACGCTTTCGCCATCACAGATTAAATGAAAGCTATCTAATTCAATATTCACACCAAGGCCGACAATATTAATAGTGTCAAACAATCTGCACCCGAATTGGTCGGTAACGACAATATAATAGCTGTTCTCCCCAAGTGGCGTTATCCATAAGCTGTCATTATCCGAAAGGATATTTTCAAACTCTGGATCGTCCGACCAGAAAAACTGAACGGCCTGTTCACTTTCTGCAACGAGATAAAATTCAGGGGCACACGTTGTTGTGTCATCGGGTATTGTAAGCTCCAATCGTTCCGGAAGTTCCACGAAAACAGAACGAATTACGGCACAACCTGTAGCCGGATCAGAAATGGTTACCTGATAAAGAGTAGAGGAGTCGGGGCTGATGAGTGGGTTTAAACTTTGTAAATCTGAAATATCGGTATTGGCTTCCCAATTAAAAACATAGCTGGAATCTGGGTTCGGATTCAAGGCAACTGTATCTCCATAACAAATAAAAAGGCTATCGGCAATCAACTCCTGTAGAATAAGCTCGACAAAGAATGTGGTATCAATGGTTACGGGGCAACCATTGGCCGCAGTAAGCTCCAATTGTAGGGTATGCCACCCAGAACTAGTAACGAAAATATCCGCTTCCGGTGTACTGGCAACGGGTACACTATCGAGTATCCAGTTCCATGCTTGGGCGGGGCCAAGTGGATCAAGGCTGCTGTCTTCAACATGGAGCCATAAACTATCATTGCAATCGACTTCCGTGAGGGTAAAGTTCATTTGTGTGGTGCTGTATAGCAAAGTAATCTCTTGTATAAAAGTATCGGCACAAATACCCGGCTGTGCAATCAACATCACCTCATAGCTGCCGGTATCCGCAAAAACGAAAGTCGGACTTTCTTCGGTGCTGCTGGCATCGGGTTGTGCAGGATCGTTAAATTCCCAATAATAATTGTTGGCGTTGTCGCTCTCGTTCTGGAAAAAAACTTCGAGATCATCACATTGTATCTCTGGAGAGAAAAAAGCAGAATAAGCGAGGTCGCATTCTCCAACATTATATTGAAAATCACGACGGGTGGTTGAAATCAATTCCCCTTCACGATATTCTTCCAAGCAAATACCCACAACAAACTGTCCTATAGTATTGGGTGTGCCGGTCAGCAATCCGGTGTGGGGATCAATCTGTAGCGGAACACCACCTAGGACATTGTCCAAATTATAAGGTGGGTCAAGCCAGCTCAATGGTACGGGAATAGTTTGTTCAAAAGGTTCTGGCCGGGGTTCATCGACGGTAGCCCCAAGCAGTGGGGTGCATAGGCTGTAGACAATGGAATCGCCATCTATATCGGAGGCAGATTGGTCAAAATAAATGGGTTGGTTTACACAAATATAAATAGGTGGCCAAGTTTGAAAGACGGCACTACTGTTACATTCGAGCAAGGCACTTTCAGAAATCGTAACGCCATAGGTTGCCCCAGAAGCCAATGGATCTACAATATTGATGATGGTTTCATTTCGGCAGCAGCGTTGATAAATGATTTCGTAGCCTCCAATTCTTGGCGGCAGCTCGACTGTAGAGGTATAGGTCGTCGTATGGACACAAACATCCGGAGGGATGACGAAGCAATTATTTTTTAAAGTTTCGGAGAGGGTATCGTCTCTGATAAAGGGAATTTCGAGACTATCGACCAGCATCCCGAAGCCGTCATAGATTCCGATGTCGGCAGGATTGTCAAAAGGAGCTTCCCCGTTTACACAGTCTCTGAAAATG
>JAHDGC010000811.1 GCA_020627865.1 Saprospiraceae bacterium
GCGGATACAGTATAAAGATTACGCTGCATGGCAATTAAACCAACTCGACAGCGATGCATACCAAAGTCATAAAGCATATTGGCTCGCACTGTTCAATACTGAAGTAAGCCCCATCAATTTACCTTCTCAAAAAACAAGGCCACAGGTAAAAACATATAACGGTAGAAATATAGCAATTCGGCTCTCATCTGATACCGCAACAAAATTGCGGAATTTCACGGATGAAAAAGGCGGCAGTCTATTTCTTGGATTATTGACCGCATGGAAAATATTACTCTACCGCTATACTGGGGAAAAAGACCTCGTCATGGGTAGCCCAATATCTGGAAGGGCACACTCAGATTTGGAAAATCAAATCGGGTTCTATGTAAATACACTGGCCCTGCGCAATCGAATCAGTCCACTAGATAATTTCTCGGAGACCTTCATGCAAATCAAGGAAAATACCCTTGAGGCATACAAACACCAGGCATACCCGTTTGATAAACTTCTCGAAGATTTGAACATACGGAAAGACCCACAAAGAGAACCTCTCCTCGACCTGTTATTCAACTACAATGGGGTTTCCAATACGGCCATCCATTTCCCCGAAGGGCAAGATATACAGGATATGGGAACCGGCAGGGTTAAGTTTGATCTACAAATTGATGCCGCCGAGGTTGCCCAAGGTATGGATATTGTCATCGGATACAACAGTGATGTCTATGAACAAAAAATGGTCGAAGGATTTGCCATTCATTTTAAAAGATTGCTTGACTTACTTTTGGAGCATCCTGAAAAACCCGTTAATGCAATTAATTTCCTGACAAAAAAGGAGATCGACCAATCATTGAACCGGTATAATCCCGCACCGATAAAATACCCTTGGGACAAAACAGTCCTTGACCTTTTCCGAGCACAGGCTAACGCCACACCCGACAGAGTCGCATTAACTTTCGGGCAGCAAAAGCTCACCTATAAACAACTGGATGAACGGTCTAACCGGTTGGCCAACTACTTGCTCAATCAGGGGATAAACGAAGAGCAGTTAATTCCTATATGTATGGAACGATCTATACATATGATTGTTGGCATTCTCGGGATACTGAAGGCCGGGGGGGCATATATTCCAGTAGATCCCGATTATCCGGAACAAAGAATACATTATATCCTCAAAGATACGGACTCAAAAATTATATTAGCCAGTGAGTTGACCGCGGCTTCTCTCCCCGAATCTGAAAACCTGAGGATAGTTAATCTCAACGATGACTGGCCGTTGATAAACAAGGAAACTACCGGAGCGGGCAGGCAAATTGTATCTCCCCAACATCTGGCATACGTAATTTATACTTCAGGGTCTACAGGAAAGCCCAAGGGGGTCATGATCGAACACCGTTCCGTTTTAAACCACATTCTACACCACAAGGCCACATTTAACACGGACGAATCTGACAACATCCTCCTGTTTTCCAATTTTGCCTTCGATGCATCTGTGGAGCAAATATTCCTCGCATTGACCAGCGGCAGTAACCTGATCATCATTAACAAAAAAGTATTGCTAGACCCCTCACTCCTGAGCACCACGATAATTGAAAAAAATATCACCCACCTCCACGCCACACCGAGCTATCTGGCCAATTTGCCGCTCGATAATTACGGGTCGTTGCGCAGGGTTATTTCTGGTGGAGAATACTGTCCGTTGCATATAGCAAGCTCATGGGGACGGCAGTATGATTTTTACAATGAATACGGCCCGACCGAAACAACCGTAACCTCCTCCGAACATAAATACGATCCACAAAACACGTATTCCGAAATACCTATCGGGACACCTATCGCCAACACGCGGTTATATATTTTAGATGAGTACCTGAATTTTCTACCCGCAGGATCAACAGGAGAGTTGCATGTAGGTGGTGCAGGCTTGGCTAGGGGATACCTCAACCTGCCCGACCTCACCGCCCAAAAGTTTATTGACAACCCGTTCCCAGGGGGCGGCAAACTCTATAAAACGGGTGACCTCGTTAAGCGGTTGCCATCCGGAGACATCGTTTTTATCGGGAGGAAGGATTTTCAGGTTAAGATTAATGGTTACCGTATTGAGCTGGGGGAAATAGAATCCCTGCTCAACCAAATCAGTGAAGTCCAGCAAGCGGTGGTTCTTGCCCGCAAGGACAGGCTCGGCACTAAACAATTGGTCGCCTACATCGTCTGTCAACGAGGAATCGAACAACATAATATTCTTCAGATACTCAGGAGCAAGTTGCCCGAATACATGGTCCCTAAAATTTACGTGACCCTTGATCAAATGCCATTGAACCATAACGGGAAAATAAACCGCAAGGCATTGCCCATCCCAGATGACAAGGCTTACAATAAACAAGAGTATGTCGCTCCCGTCAGCACTCAAGAAAAACTATTAGCATCTGCCTGGGAATCCGTATTAGATATACAGAAAATAAGCATAAAAGATAGCTTCTATAACCTTGGCGGAGGCTCTATTAATCTTATACAATTGATAAAGCATCTGAAAGAGAAAGCATATATTCTTGAAATAAGAGATGCGATCAGATATCCTATTCTAGAAGAAATGGCCGGAAAAATTAAACCTGCCGTGACCTCTACCAACACAGTATTACCTGTACCCAATAATAGCTTTTCACCAGATTGGCCTGCCAGTGATCCTTTAACATCTGAAAACCAAAAATACTTTATAAGGAGACCTCGGGATATGATGCCGTCTCATATTATATTACTATCAAATTTTTCTATAGATACATTTGAAGTAAAATTTCGGCAGCTTTTGAGTCATTATGACTCCCTTATGGTGATGTTTAAAGAAGACAACCAGTACAATGATATTTTACAATATGCCATACCTGCCGATGAAGTTTTATTAGACATAAAGGTAGTCAGAAAATTTGATCCAGACGATCTTTCGGAAATAAGACAACGTGCGGATAACTTTTTGAAAAGAACCTTTAATTATTTTAATAATACGCCACTCATTCGGGTTTTTCTGGCCATTGATCCAAATGACAGCAGTAAGGCATACCTAAGATTTTGTATAGCGCATGCTCTCGTTGATATTGATACTTTCCAAAGCCTATCGGATAACCTAGAATATAATTTTGATCATCCGAAAGTAAAAGAGACCTCCATCTCAAACATGGCATTTGCTGCATGGCAAAAGAATTTTCTACAGTCGGAACAAGGTCAAGTACAAAGAAGATGGTGGTCAAATCACCTCAAGTCGATTCCTTTAGCAAGCCATGAAACAAGTAATCCTAATACACCTGTTGCATTTGTTATTCAGGAAAGAATAATCACTGGAAGCCAGTATCAGGACATCATAGAAAGAGCAGCCAACACCCTGAATTTACCCGTTTCCATTTTATTCTTAACAGCATATCAACATTTGTTGCGTGAATTAGGTTCTAGCCTGCAAATCATTGCAGTCAATGGGAAGGAAGAAAATCATAAAGCATTTGATACCAAAAACATCTTGGGCGTAAGTACCAACTTTTTACC
>JAHDGC010000812.1 GCA_020627865.1 Saprospiraceae bacterium
GAATTGGCTTGGGAAGACGAGTGCGGTTCGGTGCCGGTGATTTACTCGACCTTTTTGGATGATGGCCAAGATTTTACATCGCTAACCAATGGTGTTACTTTTTTCAATGTGCCACTAGGTGAGCATGTTGTGACTTATACGGCAACGGATGATTGTGGCAACGAGTCCAGTTACCAGACGACGATTACGGCAAGGGATGATATAGAACCAACGGCAGTTTGTGATAATAAAGTGGTCGCGCTTGATGAATCGGGTCAAGTTTGTGTGCCAGCCATCACTTTCGATGATTTTAGTTCTGACAACTGTGGCATCCTTGCTTATAAAGTAAAAAGAATGGACGCGGATGACGATGTACCTTTTACAGATTGTGTTACGGTAACTTGTGAGGATATTGTTAATGATTCTTCGATGTTGGTTCGTTTTCGGGTGTACGACCAAATTCCTGGAACGGATGCTACGGTAGACATTCCGGATTTGGATGATCCACAAACGGATGCTGATGAAAATGGTCGCTTTGCAGAATGCATGGTCATTTTGTTTGTCCAAGATAAAATGAAACCTACATTTACGGCCATCCCTGATTTGACATTGAATTGTGCAGCCGATTATACCAATGCTGCCGAATATATAGATGCAGATAATCCCATTGATAATTATATTACAGATAATTGTGGTGATTATATTGTTATAGAACAAACTGAAAATAATAATATTGACAACTGTGGTAGCGGCACGCTTATCCGTTCTTGGCTGCTGACTGATCCCAATGACCCCGCGTGGCCAGGAACGGTTGCTACCCAGACTATTGTACTGGAATCAAGTACATGGAATGGAGACAGTATTCTATGGCCAGTGGATTATCTAATCAATTGTGCTGATCCGACTATTGACTTGGATAACCTTCCGGAGCATGTTGCGGAACCGACTTGGTTTAACAATAATGGCATTTGTGAAAATGTTATCACAGGAATTTATGATGAGTTTAGTGCAGGAACAGTCGATGGATATTGTGAAACCATTTTACGTAGGTTTTTTGTTTGGGATATGTGCCAAGGCGGCACGGCACAGGAAGGGCAACCTGGATATTTTTTGCAACCGGGTTATCAATCCATTCAATATTTTGATACAATGCAGCCTAGCTTTGATAACTTCCCAGATGATATGACGGTCAGTGTCGGTGCATTGGATTGCAGTGCCCTTGTCGATATTCCGACAGTTACCGCGACGGATATTTGTGCACCTACGGTAAATATAACGGTGAGCCATCCTGGAATTGGCTCCGGTGCTGGCGGTGGAAATGGATTGTTGAATACTGGTTCACATGGCGATGTTTTTACGGTAACGTATACCGCCGATGATGGTTGTGGAAACACCATCTCACAAAATTTAAATATTACGATTGAAGATACAACGCGCCCGACGCCGGCTGCCATCAGCTTGGGTTCGGTACTCATGGATAACGGTTCCCTCACACTAGAGGTGACAGATTTTCTGTCAGGAATGAGCACTTTTGATAATTGTACCCCCTTTACAGACTTGACCGTAACGGGAATTCTTCTCGGCCCGGGTGACATGAATCCAGATCCAGATACTCCGAGTGGTGGCAGCACTATTTTTTTTACTTGTGATCAATTAGGAACGCAAAATGTTGCGATCTGGGTCACAGATGAAGCAGGCAATTCAGATGTTGTTATCGTGCAAGTACAGATTCAAGATAACAATAATGCTTGTCCGCAGACGAATTGTGCTATTGCAAATCAAGAACTGATTATGATAGAACAAGGAGCTTGCGTCAACACGAGTGGCTTGGCTATGGTGGCACCACTGGTTGTGAATTTGCCCGGCAGTGAGGCGAATTACAATTACTACTGGGAAGATGCCAGCGGCAATCAACTTGTTGCATCCCCTCCTTTTTACAATGTAGTAGACAATCTTTCTACAGGTGTTTATTATGTAACCATTACAGAATTCGGAACGGGCTGCGTGGCTAGTTTGTCTGCTTTGGTCAATTGTGGCGGCATGCGAATTGGTGGCTTTGTCGCCAATGAAAACGAGGAGAAAGTCAATGAGGTTACGGTAAATGTTGCGGGATTGAGCGATGGTTTATTCGTTACCGAAAGTGATGGCCATTTCATGTTTGAAGATGTACCGGAACATCATAATTACACGGTTGTGCCAGAAAAAAATATAGATCATTCCAATGGGGTAACAACCTTTGATCTTGTCTTGCTCAGCCAGCATATTTTAGGCTCCGTGCCCTTAGATTCTCCGTATAAAATTATTGCGGCAGACATCAACCGCTCTGGTAGTGTGACGACCTTGGATGTTGTCGCCTTGCGGAGATTGATTCTGGATGTGTACGAGGAATTTCCGGAAAATACTTCCTGGCGTTTTGTTGACAAAGATTTTGTTTTTGAAGATCCGGCTAATCCCTTTGTGCCTGCTTTCCCCGAAGCGATTGCCTATAACGATTTTGAGGAGGAAGATCTTGCGGCAGATTTTGTAGCCATAAAAATTGGTGATCTGAATGAGTCTGCGATCCCGAACAATCTGATGGCGACAGCGGCAAGGGAAAATGTAAAATCATTGTTTTTTGCAGTTGAAAAAGAAGAGGTAAAAGAAGCAGAAACGCAAGCAATAATTTTTCGAGCAAAGGAAAAAATGATGCTCTCCGGCTTTCAGTTTGGCCTCGATTTTGATATAGAGATATTAGAAATTTTAGGCATAGAAAGCGGCGGGTTAGCAAATTTGAATGAAGACAATTTTGGTTGGAACAATATAGATGAAGGACAACTTTCCGTCAGTTGGCACAGCGCAGAAGCTGTTACTGTAGAATCCGGAAGTATTTTGTTTGCCCTAAAAGTTAAAGCCGAAAATATAACCACAATAGCAGAAACGCTCGACCTAAATTTCTCCACAACTCCACCAGAAGCCTACGATGAAAACCTAGAAACCTACGATTTAAATTTGGTATTTGAATCGGAATCGGGTAGGGACAAGACAGATGATTTTGTGTTGTACCAAAACCGCCCGAATCCATTTGAAACGACTTGTAAAATCGGTTTTGTTTTACCAAAATCGACAACCGCAAGCTTAACCATTTTTGATTTTTCTGGAAAAGTTGTCATAAATATAACAAAACAATTTCAAAAGGGCTTCCACGAGATGGAGTTGACGAAAGAAGAGCTGGGTATCACCGGTGTTTTGTACTATCGGTTGGAGACGGAGCAAGATGCCGATACCAAGAAGATGGTTCTTCTTCACTAAAGCGATTGTATTTTATTTGGGATATAATACACTTTTGAACTTTTGAAAAAGGTCTTCCCCGAAAGCGGGGACGGGCCTTTTTTTGTTTTTAGGATGTATGACTAATTAGATACATTAAGGATAACAGTCGCTGCTTTTTCTGACTAACTCCCCCTCCTGTCCCTCTTTTCCGAGGGGGATGATACTCTGTTCTTAAAGTGAAATTTTTTCCATTGGATGAACTTTTGCTTTCACTTATGA
>JAHDGC010000813.1 GCA_020627865.1 Saprospiraceae bacterium
GATATGATTACAATATGCTTGGATGTTTTCGGGTTGCCATTCCAGTAATTGTTCGATTGCTTTTTTTAAAATAGGCATAGAAAAAAAATTGGAAGCCTGCCCAACACCATACCTGTTGGCTCCCGTTTTATACAAATCTTGATAATTGACCAACCCTGCAAAATTTTCACTCCCCTTCCTATTCATCCAACTTTCTTCAATGGGAATTCCATTATCGAAGTCGGAATTATAATAAGCCAATCCAATGGAATATGATGCCATCATCCATTTATAGCCAACCGTAACCAAAGCATCTGGCTGTAGCACTTTTACAGAAAAGGGCAATGCTCCAATAGACTGAGAACCATCAATAACCATCTTAGCATTATGTTCCCATGTTTTTTCTCGAATAGCCTTAAGATCAAAACAAATACCTTCTGACCAATGCACATGAGGAAGAGCAACAACAGCAGTACGATCATTAATCGCCTCTAAAATTTTTCCATTCCACGAGGCGCCACGTGCTCCTCTACCCTGTTCAGGACTTACAAAAACCAATTTAGCTTCACATTCCCTTGCCTTCCGCATCCATGCATACACATTACTGGGAAATTGTTCTTCGACGAGTAGAATTTCATCATCTTTTTTAAGATTAATATTCCGGACGACATTGGCAATGCCATAAGAAGCAGAAGGCACAATAGCAATTCTATCCGGCTCGGGGTTGTCAATAAGTTGAGAAAACAACATTTTTACATCTTCCTGTTCCGAAAAAAAGTCGGTACTTTGAATCTGCCAAGGATGCTGTTTTCTGCTTATGGCCAGATGCCCCTCTTTTTCCAACTCATTCATCAAGGGAGACATATAAGCCGTATTGAGATAAGTAATATCTGGGGGAATGTTAAATTTCTCTTTCTGGCATTTCATCGGTTTGTTTTTATGATAGAAAAAGCCAGACGACAAAGGTGTCATCTGGCAGTGAGTAGTTTAAGAATGCCACCCTAGCGTGGGCATAATAGTTTTGTGGAATTTTCAAAAATTCCGGAAAAGTATAATAAGATCTTTAAATTTACATTTGACTTATAGGATGCGTTGTGGGAAGCTGTTCAGCAATAGCCGTTGTTTCCTCCGAGGTTTCCGGATGTCCCCAACCACCAGCACTCACACCATCCGTGATGTCATACACAATATTATCATCACCGGTAGCACTTACCCCACCTGGCACATAATCCAGTCCGAGCATATGTCTCACCTTCCACGCAATGTTGTGGTCTGCACCGGAAGTATCACCACTAACTCCTATGCCACCGATAACTTTTCCTTTATCATTATACAAGGCCAGTCCGCCACCAAAAACATTAACCCCTCCGATTTTCTTTCCGACTGCGGGATCATCTTTTTTACCATATTTTAAAGAAGATCCCTTATAAGCAGCAGCTGCGTCAACCGGATTGCTAAATTGTAAACCAAACAAACTGCCGCCCGGCTGTACGGCCGAGAAAAGGTTTGCTGTAGAAAGAGAAAGGCCATCTAGGCTAAAAGCATTTGCGGTATTGGCTTTCTGGATAGAAATCACGCGGCTTCCTGGCCATTGATCTCCTCTTTTAGTACCCGAGAAAGCTACGGCAACGACTTTTCCATCTCGATTTACAACGGTTGCCCACATATTGAAACCTAAACCACCGTTAGGTTCCGCTACAGCCTGTTTTAATGCAGCACGAAGCTTAGCATGTGTTGGAATTTTTTTCATATCATTTAAAGTTTTATGAGGATTAAAAAACTATTTTATGAAGTTGAAATTTATGACAAGCAGAATTCTAGAAAATTGGCAGCAAGCATTTCCTCATAGTTTTATGCTATTGCAAACATGGATTTAATTTTCCAATTGCTTTTATCAAAAAGTAACAGTAGTATGTTTCGCAAACATAATGAATAACTCATGAAATACAGAATCAGTAGCATTATTTTATACCGCATTCATAAAAAATCGGGTAATATAAACACCAAAAGAGGATTATTTATATCACCCGATACGCTAAAAAGTTAGCAAGAGTAAACTTAAGAAATATCAAGCATTACGATTCATACAATTTAAATCTTCAAATGCTTGTGTCAATCTTTTTGTCAGGCTTTGCTCCCCTGCTCTAAGCCACTTGCGCGGATCATAATTTTTCTTGTTGGGCTTATCCGCTCCATCTGGATTACCAATCTGTGCTTGCATGTAATCCCGTTTCCCTTCATAATAATCGCGCACACCATCCCAGAAAGCCCATTGCAAATCGGTATCAATATTCATCTTGATTGCACCATACTCGATGGCTTCCCGAATCTCTTCCCTTGATGAGCCAGAGCCACCATGAAATACGAAGTTAATCGGATTCGCTTCGGTGTTGAATTTTTGCTGGACATGCTCCTGTGAATTTTTCAGGATAATCGGTTTCAACTCCACATTACCCGGCTTGTAAACACCATGCACATTACCAAAAGCTGCAGCAACGGTGAAACGATTACTAATTTTAATCAATTCCCCATAAGCATAAGCTACTTCATCTGGTTGCGTATACAACTTACTACTATCCACGTCTGTATTGTCAACACCATCTTCTTCTCCCCCCGTTACCCCTAGTTCAATTTCCAAGGTCATCCCGAGCTTATCCATTCTTTTAAGATACTCCTTACAGATTTCTATGTTTTCTTCAATGGGTTCTTCCGAAAGATCCAACATATGAGAACTATAAAGCGGGTATCCTCTTGATTCGAAGAAACGCTCTCCGGCATCCAACAATCCATCTACCCAAGGCAATAATTTTTTAGCACAGTGATCCGTATGCAAGACAACTGTTACCCCATAGGCCTTTGCCATAGTGTGCACATGCATTGCACCGGAAATTCCCCCAAAAACTGCGGCATTCTGCCCGTCATTGGATAAGCCTTTTCCAGAAAAGAAGGAAGCCCCGCCATTACTGAATTGAATCATTACAGGCGAATTGACAGCACGGGCTGTTTCCAGTACTGCATTTACAGAGTTCGTACCGACAACATTAACTGCCGGAAGTGCAAAGTTATGTTTATTGGCATAATTTAAAAGATCCGTTACCTCATCCCCCCAAAGCACTCCGGGGCGGAATTTTGTTGAAGTTGATACCATGATTTTATGTTTATAAAATTAATATAGTGTTATTGCTGGCAATTGACGCCAAATATACGATTAAAGTATTAAAACAGAAACCTTTAGATCACACCTTTTTCGGTCAGGTAGCGTTCTGCGTCTAATGCTGCCATACAACCTGTTCCGGCAGCGGTTACGGCTTGGCGATAAATTTTATCCTGCGCATCTCCACTGGCAAAAACCCCTTCGATATTGGTATGCGTCGAATCGGGCTTGGTAACCAGATAGCCTGCCTCATCCATATCTAGCCAGCCTTTGAAAATATCGGTATTGGGCTTATGGCCAATAGCAACGAAAAATCCTGATACCGGAATTTCAGAAACCTCTCCCGTCACCCTATTTTTCACCCGTACTCCTTT
>JAHDGC010000814.1 GCA_020627865.1 Saprospiraceae bacterium
AGCAGGAGTTTTTCCGTCAGGGTTGTCTTTCCGGCATCCGGATGCGACACAATTCCAAAGGTTTTTCTTCGTGATATTTCGTTAACAAAAGACATATATATAATTTATGGCCTGTATTTAGGCGGCAAAGGTAGTAATTTTACCACGAAAGTGCTGAAAAATGACTCAAAAACCAGCGCAAAAAGCAACTATCGACATTCTTATTAACCCATATGAGTTCCACAGGAACGCCATATCATGGCCAGTCATGCAAATGACTGGAAAATAAGCAGTGTAAAAATTATCAAAGACTTTTTTTTAATTCAGCCCGATTTTACTATCTTAAAGCATGTCTGATTTCAAAATAAAGATTTGCTGTATACAAAACATTACTGAGGCGATGATGGCTATCCGCATGGGTGCTACAGGTATAGGGCTTGTCGGCCCGATGCCTTCCGGTCCCGGTATTATTCCTATGGATAAAATTACCCAGATTGCGAGGGCTATTCCGCCACATATTAACAGTTTTTTGTTGAGCAGCGAAACTACTCCAGAAGCTTTGGTTGAACAAACTCGAAAATCCTTTTGCAACACCTTACAAATTGTAGATGAGCTACGAGGAAGCTACGACGAACTCAAAGCCGCCTTGCCCAATATCAAGCTGGTACAAGTGATCCATGTGGAGGATGAATCTGCTATAGATCGTGCTAGAATGCTTGCCGTAAAGGTAGATGCCTTATTACTGGATTCTGGCCAGCCTTCTGCCGCCACTAAAATCCTAGGCGGAACAGGCCGCACCCATAACTGGGACATCAGCCGGGAGATTGTGAGTAGTGTAAAAGTTCCGGTCTATCTTGCAGGTGGCTTGAAACCAGAAAATGTTACCCGGGCCATAGAGCGGGTAGGTTCATCGGGGCTGGATTTATGCTCTGGTGTCCGGACAAATGGCAGGTTGGATTTTTTAAAACTAAGGTCTTTTATGGAAAGTGTTCGCCACAAAATAGAACAGCAAAATCGTCGGGAGAATATAGCCTAAAAATCTTTTTATTTGTAGAACAAAATCACCATTTCGGAGTAAAACACTTGACGGGATTAACCCATATGTATACAAACATAAAGACTTTAGCAATATCATGAATAATATAGATCAGCTCAAAAAAATAGCCCTACGACTCAGGATTGACCCTATTGGAACGGTAGCCCATGCCACAAGAGTCAAAACCATTACAAAAATTTTAAGCGATCTCAATAAATCTTACCAACGCTTTATTGAGATTGAATTCTTTAAAAATGAGGCTTTTAAAGAAATCAATGAGGCCAAAAGTTCGGCTTTTGTTTCTTTAAAGAATGACATGGAACTGCTGATCGTGGATATTCAGTTCGATAAATTTGAAATTTCTGTTGCTCCTGCCATTGCAGAAGTGGCTACTTTATTCAAGGATGAGGTAGAAGCATGGAAACGGGAGTCTTTCTTTAGGTATAAAACTTTGCTTTCCAGTGATTTCAGGAATTTGAAGTACATGGAACTCATAGAGAAATGGTATGACAAGCAGGAACGCTCCCAAATTTATAAACCTGTATTCGATTTAATCCATCAAGATTACAAACTGCATATTGTTAATAATGAAGGTAAGGCACTCAACTCCATTGTCCGACCAGACAAAAATAAGATGAAGTTCTATATTGCCCCCAAAGAGCAGGTTCCTGTCAAGCAGGAGGAAAGAACTTACCTTGCTTATTTGAAACTCAAGAAAAAGGGAGACCAAATCGACTTCAAAAAATCCAGCATCAAGGAGGTTTTTTACTTTGAAGAAATGCAGTATGATGTTTATCCTTATAAACCAGACTTTATCCAGTTGGATGGTGCCTCTATATTTTTGAATAAAATTCTGCAATGTGATGTAAAATATAACAAAGGTAGATACATCATTTCCAGCGAGGATCTCAATGTCGTTGTTTCGGCCGATACCCGAGAAGCAGCAGAACAGGATTTTGAAAATAGCTTTTATAAACTTTATCTGGATTTTACTAAGGCCAAACCGAAAGATTTATCCCCAGCGGATAAGGTGAGGCGGAAGAAATTATTGGCTATGGTAAAGTCTGTTTCTACGGATAATTGAAATCTAATAGATAATTCTGCTATTAAAATAGGAAATCATGACAAATGGTTTCCCATTTTTTTATCCCGCGATCTTAATTCCCCAGTATATGCAAACCAAGCAACAAAGCATGCTACTCCCAATATAAAAAAAAGCCAACCCCACCTGACCATCTTGCAGCAACTGGAACGTCTCAAGCGTAAAGGTCGAAAAGGTACTGAAACCGCCACAAAACCCTGTCAGAAACATGAGTTGCTGCCACTGTACAAGTTGTTGCCGTAAGGTAAAACCGACTAAAACACCCAAGATGATACAACTGATAACATTGGCAATAAAGGTAGCTAACGGAAAATTGAGGGGATAAGATTTCAATAAAACACTGATGCCATAGCGGCAAATGCTCCCCAACCCTCCTCCAATAAAAACCATAATGAAGTTTGGTAACATGTAAGTAGATGCTAGATATTAGACATTAGACTCACTTCTAACTGACTATTAGATTTTCATGAAATACTACTTAGAAGTTTATTTCGCTATCTATTCCGATAAAACTTTATTCTTTGAGCGCTGCTCCTTGGCACGACCCAGAGCGTTTACTTTAAGTTTCTTTTTGTTCACATGATTGTATAACCCCAAGGATAACAATGTCGCCAGCAGAAGAACCAGCATCAACAACCGGAAAGCTCCGAGATCTTGTAACCAAAACACCAACAAAATAAAACAACTATTCACCAATACCAGTATCCCCGTTGCCTGCATGTGGCTACACCCAAAATCAAGCAACAGATGATGAATGTGGGTTCGGTCTGGATGCAATGGAGACTTCCCCTTCAATACACGCATCGTAAAAACGCGCAGGGTATCGTAAAGTGGCAGTATTAAGATACCAAAAGCTACGGCCGGCACAGCCTTGAAAGCATAAGGATGATTGGGTAAATCTTTATGTAATTCAATAAACTTTATGGCTAGAATAGAACAAACCAAGCCTATTAGTAAGGCTCCAGTGTCTCCCATAAATATTTTGGCTGGGGTAAAATTATACTTCAAAAAGGCCATAACGGCACCGGCTAATGTGAAGGCTACAATAGCTAGCTCGATACGATCTATCAAGAAAAACCAAGTGCCAAAAGTAATGGAAATCAATGTTCCGATACTGCCGGAAAGCCCATTAATCCCGTCGATGAGATTGAAAGCATTTATAATAACGAGGATCGTAAATATGGAAATAATGACACTGGCCACTTCCGGCAAATCATAAATGCCGAGGATACCATAAAAGCTGGTTATTTTCACATTGGATTTGAAGACTAGGATAAAAGCGGCAAATAACTCACCCGCCAGTTTTTTATATGGAGAAATCGGGGCGATATCGTCTTTAGCTCCTATCAAAAAGATGATAATAAAGGAGCATAATATATATTGTAGAT
>JAHDGC010000815.1 GCA_020627865.1 Saprospiraceae bacterium
TACAGCGTACCGACACCATTTGCGTTGATTGACTTTTATGACTTCTAGTCATCACGCAACCCACCTACTTCTAGTAGGTCGTAGCTTGAGTTTTTTTGCCTGAAATTCATTTATTCAAAAATTACGGGTAAACTACTCACCGGAATTTTTACGATATGGAAAGGTTGCGTTATTATTAAAGGTACAAGTCCCTCAGGGGCTAAACTCGTTACTGTAACGATAATGTTTTCAGGGTTAGCTACAATATCCAATGTTATTTGATGGCCTCCGCTCCCTTTTATTTCATCGAATGCGGCTATGATTTGATGTGCTGAAAAATCGATATCGATTTCAGAAAACGTATCTGTAACATTGTTAACAGAATTCATTTGAGTCATTAAATTACTCCAAGATTCCTGATCTGTTATCACTAAATTTTGCTGACTTATTCCTTCGGCACCGGCTCCATAAAGATTGGATTTGGCGATTAATATTGATTCAAGATTGACCGTTAAAGCATTATCATGGTTACAGTTAGTAATGAATGTGGACAGTATAACAATTGGAATGATTTTGATTAAGTTTTTCATAAGAGTTCTAGTTTGGTGAATAATGTTGTTACTCCTTAGACGATAAATATAATTAAAAAGTTGGTTTTTTTATGAATACTTGCACTTAAAAAATATTTTTTATACCTTTGGTGTATTAATGTACTAATACACTAAAATAGTATTATGATTCATGTTAATCAATTACATTTTTCTTATGGCAACAAGCAAACCTTGTTTCAGGGACTAAACCTTAAAATTGAACCGGGGAAAATATACGGCTTGCTGGGGAAGAACGGAATGGGAAAATCTACCTTGCTCAAGTTGATGGCTGGATTGCTTTTCCCTAAAAGTGGGACGATTGCATTAGGAGGAACCATTCCCGGAAATAGGCATCCGGATTTGCTGGGGAAACTGTTTTTTCTAGGAGAAACATTGACCTTCCCTGATTTAAGTATTGTTAATTACATAAAGGCATACCGTCCGTTTTATCCCGCCTTTAGTAAGGAAAAGCTTTACAACATATTATCAGATTTTGAGGTCGAAAAAGAAAATCAGTTGAAGCAACTTTCCTTTGGGCAACAAAAGAAATTCTTGCTGGCTTTCGCCTTAGCGACCAATGTCGACTATTTATTGTTAGACGAACCCGTCAACGGTTTAGATATTCCCTCCAAAGGGCAATTCCGAAAGGCTATGGTGGCCTATATGGAACCCCATCAATCTGTAATCATCTCCACGCATCAAATTCGAGATTTGTCTAATTTGTTGGATGTTGTCATCATTATGGATAAGGGAAAAATTGTTTTATCCAAAGAAATATTTGAACTGGAAGCGCAACTTTTGTTCACAAGTTCTCCTATGGAGCATATTGAACAGCGAAGCATATATGCCGAGCGTGTCCCCGGTGGTTATGTGCATGTCTCAGAAAATAAAGAAGGCCTTTCATCCCCATTAGAAATGGAGATTTTCTTCAATGCTGTACTTCAGGAGAAGGAAACTATCTTAGAAATATTAAAATACGAACAAAATGGAGTTTAATATAACAAGATTTATGCATTTGCTGGGTAGAGATTTTCTGCTGCATAGAAAAAGATTATTTTTGGCCTTAATTGTTCTTGTGGCTATGCTTTTTTTGTTAATTGTTGCAGGGCATCATCTAGTCGATCCATATGAGGGTGGGGGATTGCAGGTGTTGTATACGGCTTTTGTATTGCTTCTGCTTTTGGGTGGAGCTTTGTTGACAAGTAGCAACTTGGGGGATTTGCGATCTGGTCCTGAGCGGACTAATTATCTTTCTCTTCCGGCCAGTACGTTCGAGAAAGTTTTCAGCAAGTGGTTGTATACCTTGCCCTTGTTTGCCGGAGTACTTACCCTTATTTGTTGGAGCTTCCATAAAGGTTATTTGTGGTATGCGACGGAACTTTCCCAACATGCTATTTACATAGCTGAACGGATGGAAACGAAGATGGCTTTTTACTTTATACAGTTGTATGTTTTCGGGCATGCTGTGGCTTTCTTTTTTTCCTTTCTTTTTAATAAATATACTGCTGTCAAGGGAGCTTCTATTTCCTTGGGGGTATTTATTGGGATAGGAATCATTTGGGCTTTGTCCAATATGGGAGAAGGCAAAGGGTTTGAGCATACATTTGGAGATGCTATTTGGCAACTGATGGTTTATGTCGGGGAACGGCCCACGCAATTTATGCTGGTCGCTCCCGTGTTTTGGATTTTAGCTTATTGGGTTTTTAAAAGAAAAACGGTCTGATGGAATTTAAAAAAGAACAATCCATATATCTTCAAATCGTAGATTTCGTCCATGAAAATATATTGTCTGGAAAGTTTGAGGAAGGGGAGAAGATAACATCTGTCCGAGAGATGGCCGGAGAGATTGGGGTGAACCCTAATACTGTGATGCGAAGTTATACCCACTTGCAAGAGGCCGATATTATTTATAATAAAAGAGGCATTGGTTTTTTTGTTGCAAAAGATGCTGCTAAAAATATAAAGAAAAATCTGAGGCATCATTTTTTGAAAAAGGAACTACCACAGATTATCAAGAAAATGAAAATGCTGGAAATTGATATGGCGGAAATCGAAAAAATATATGAAAAAACAACGTAGAGACGCAATGCATTGCGTCTCTACGTTGTTTTTTCGTTTATGACGTTTTAGCCCCATTCCCATAAACCACCATATACTTAGCAATATACTTCCCAATAATATCAAACTCTAAATTCACTTTATCCCCAACTTGCATCTTCCCGAAAGTGGTATGCTCAAAAGTAAATGGGATAATCGCCACGGAAAACTCATCCTTTTCTGGATCAACCACCGTCAAACTAACACCATTTACACATACGGAACCTTTATCCACTAGCATATGCTCAGGTGTAGGCTTATACCGGAAACGGAAATACCAACTACCATCTACTTCCTCAATCTTGACACATTCTCCGGTGCCGTCTACATGTCCTTGCACGATATGGCCGTCGAGCCTACCATTAGAAATCATAGCCCTTTCTAGGTTCACCGTATCCCCAACTTTTAGCTGTCCAAGATTACTCCTTTGCAAGCTTTCCTCAATGGCCGTAACCACATATTGTCTCGGCGATTTTTCCACCACCGTTAGGCAAACGCCATTGTGACTGAGACTTTGATCTATTTTTAGATCTTCCGCAAGGGCAGCACTAACCGTAAAATGAAAATTCGTGCCTTCTTGTTCAATTTTTTCTACTTTACCAAGTGTTTCTATAATGCCTGTAAACATAATGTTTGTTTTAATGTTATTATCAAAGCTACTGGTTAAATTGAAGCTTAATGTTGTCAACTTAAGGCAAATTCCATGAAAAAGATCATGGGGCTAAACTATTAAGCACTACAGACCAAGCATGTGCTGTGTCCCCCTTCGGAGGGAGATTTAGGGGGAGGACTTTGTGTAATTAATTTAAAATCAATATATTGTGTTGAGT
>JAHDGC010000816.1 GCA_020627865.1 Saprospiraceae bacterium
TCCGGCATTTTAGCCAAAACACCCATCTGAAACTTCGTCCAAATTCTAGGAACAGCAAAGAAAATCGTAGGAGATGTTTCCGATAAATTTTTAGGGAAAGTAGCCAAAGATTCGGCAAAAGAAACCGTCCCGCCAGTATAGATGCTCGCAATATGAATCAAGCCTTTTTCCGCGATATGATTTAAAGGCAAATAAGAAAAGAATCTTGGTTTCTTCACTTCAAACAACTTGAAGTAGCCGTATTTTTTTTCATTTTCCAACAATTGATCTATCGCCTTGTAATTCAACATTACGCCCTTAGGTGTCCCTGTCGTTCCAGAAGTATAAATAATGGTAAACATTTCTTCTGGAGAAGGCACATGCACATCCTGAACGGGTTCATTTTTAGCCACCAGATCATCCCAATCATAATTGGCATCAACCTTATCATTGCCTTCATAATGCGGGAAAGCTATTGTTGGCAAATCTGAGGGGATACCACCTTTCATATCATTCCAAACTTCCAGTTTCCCAACAAACAATGCTTTTATATCACTTAGTTCGATCACCTCTTTTATGTGTGCGGCATCAAGTGTTGCGTAAAAAGGAACACCGACAAAACCGCCCATCAAGGTAGCCGTATCCGCAATAATCCAGTGGGCACAATTTTTACTCACCAGACCGATATGATCTCCTTTTTTGAAGCCCATCCCCTGCAAAGCCGCGAGCATGCACCTTGCTTGGCGACCTACTTCTCCCCAAGTATATTCTTTCCAAGAACTTCCTTTAGGTTGCCGGAGGTAAACCTGATTCGGTGTGTTTTTTTCCCGATAATAAAAATACTCTAGGAACGTATTAAAGTTAGGGTTATTAGCCATGATATAATTTTTAATTCGCAATATAATAATTTGGATGAAATTTAATATTAAAAATTAAATATTCATGCAAAATTTGTTGATTTTTGGACAAAAAACGCGAAAATTGGAGTATTCTTAAGCCTATCATGGTCAACACTAGCTATAGTTCTAGCCTTCCAAACCTTTCAGCATTTCCGCCAACGCAGCCTCTTCCCGTTCCTTTTCAATCACCAAAGGCGGTGCTACCCTCGCGCCACAATCCGGAATACTACACCGTTCACAGGTCGTATGGACTTCCTTGGATTTCAAATCCGGATCATCTAAAAAATGGAAGAGTTCTTTTAGTTTCTCCCCAACAAATAACCCTAGCGTCACACTCGTCCCCTTCCAAGTACCGTTACTTGAATTTGTTGCCAGAGAAAGGCACAAATACTTATTGGGCGACTCCCAGTAATCAGAAATTTGTGCGTCCGCCAATATTGTGTTCATACTGTTGGATTTCGTGCGGGATGCCACAATGGTTTTGATGCTGATCCACCGACGGCAATAATGTTCATTTAGTTCATTGGCATAAGGATCATGCGGACGAGAAAGATGCAACTCCTTCGTCATCCGATAATGCTGCAATTTTTCATTTGCCGAAAGGCGCAGAAAGAACAGTTGCTTGACCCCGAAATGGCCAGGGAGAATATTAGTCAATCGTTGCAATAACATCTCCGGTGTCACCTGATATTTGTCTAACAAATTCAGCAACAAATTCGGGTGCCATTTTTGGGCAGCAGCCAACTTTTTAAAATCCGTTACCAGTAAATCTTCATCCATCAACAAGGCTGCAGAAAAGTAGGAGGCCTTAAAATTATTCAGCAACTGCTCAAAAGAAGTGATCTTTTGAATCCGGCTCTCCAATGGTCGATCTTTAATTTTCATAAATTGAAAACCCAGCTCCCGACAAAGCAAAAAACTAACCTGCATATCCTCCAATCCCGGACGAATTAACAGTTTCCGATCCTTCTCCCTATAAAAGGAACGGATATCATCCGGCAACTTTTGTTCTCCTAAAATTTGGTAATCTGTTTTGATCCCGAAAGCTTTCTCCAGCAAATCCTCCAACACCTCCAAGGGATAACTCGCCCGAGTTTTAAGGCCATATTCCTTACGAAATGCCTTCACCAATAACTCGATTTCTTCAAAGTAATTGTTGTGCAGATTCTGATAAGACCGGAGAGCCGCTTGGTAAAATTTGTTCGCACTAAACTGATAATTCCGGACAACGCTAATGATCGTACTTATAAAGGCATTAATTTTGTTAGGGGTATTGGAGAACAGTTCCAATAATTTACCAGGCCCTACACCGAACATTTCCAAAGGGAAAACCTGAAAAAACTCCGAATTTAATAAATCTATAATCGGTTGAAGTTTTTTTGTAGCCTGCATAGACACCAATTCATCATATTGTAGTCCCAAAGCTTCTGCCAAGATCATGATTTTATCCGTCTTGGGATACTTTTTCGCCTTTTCTATGTCATGCAGGTAAGATAAGGACATCCCGGTTTTTGAAGCCAGTTGCTGGTAGGATAAACCGTTCAGTTTTCGATAATACTGAACTTTTAAACCAAAAATTAGCCTTGGTATTTCACTTTTTTGAATCATATGCTTGGTGATTAGTAGATCAGTAATTTAGTCCGATAGCATGTGAAAGCCCACTTTATATAAACTGCTTACAATATAATAACAATTAATAACGAATCCACTTGCTCTACACTATGTAATATAATAGCAACAAATGTACACTTTTTTGAGAAAAAAATATTTTTAGCGAAAATTTCGCTATTTGATAAAATTATACTAAATTTGTACTAAATTTAAATCTCATTAACAATGATAAAGGTCAGTTCTTACCCAGAAGTACAACAAATCGAAGTTCGGGGCACTTACTCCGAAGCATACGCATCCATTCTTACCAAGGATGCTTTACATTTTCTCAAATTATTACACCAACATTTCAATGACCGTAGAAAGGAACTCTTGGAAAAAAGAGCCTTGAAACAAAAGGATATTGATGCTGGGAACCTTCCTGATTTTCTCCCTGAAACAGAACATCTCCGGAATTCGGATTGGACAGTAGCCCCGCTTCCGGCAGACTTGCTCGACAGGAGAGTGGAGATTACAGGACCGGTTGACCGGAAGATGATTATCAACGCCCTCAATTCTGGGGCAAAGGTATTCATGGCAGATTTTGAGGATAGCAACTCCCCTTCTTGGAAAAATATTATTGATGGACAAATTAACCTGCGGGATGCGGTGAACAGAACCATTTCCTTTACCCATCCTAAAACAGGGAAACAATATGAGCTGAAAGGCAAGCCAGCAACCTTGATGGTCAGGCCTCGTGGCTGGCATCTGGAAGAAAAAAACTTGCTTTGTGATGGCGAAGTCATGAGTGGTAGCCTTGTCGATTTCGGACTTTTCTTTTTCCATAATGCTAAAAAGCTACTGGGAATTGGCTCCGGCCCTTATTTCTACTTGCCTAAACTAGAAAGCCATTTAGGGGCGAGATTATGGAATGATGTTTTTGTTTTTGCACAAGACTATCTAGGGGTTACCCAAGGCTCTATCAAAGCAACGGTATTGCTAGAAACCGTACTCGCCTCTTTCGAGAT
>JAHDGC010000019.1:0-17241 GCA_020627865.1 Saprospiraceae bacterium
ATGATACAAAGAATCCAATCCATATTCCTCCTACTTGCTGCTGTAGCAGGTTTTTGTTTACTTAAATTTCCCTTTGCAGAAACGGCAAAGGCTGTCCCCATTTCCACCATTTTTCAAGACGGCTTATATACCATTCAGGATAACCCAGCACTCATGGGGCTGTTTCTTGTTGGAGCGGCTTTGGCCTTAGGCAGTATATTTTTATTTAAAAATAGAAAGTTACAGCTCAACCTGAGTCGGTTTTCCTTTATTGCCAACTTGATCGGGCTAATCTTGGCCATTGTCCTTTTTTTCAATGATAGTAAGACACTAGGAGTGGAGGAGCCTAATGATGGGATAGGGCTATACATGCCCCTTGCCGCTCTGGTTTGCTTGTTGCTGGCCATGCGGTTTATCTCCAAAGATGAGAAAATGGTGCGGTCTATGGATCGACTACGGTAAGGAATGGTAGGGTTTATTTCTTCATCGTCAAACTAGTTGGCCTATTCATTCCTTCCAACTTTTCTTTCAATGCCGTCATCGTTTTGGTTGGTCCTGTCGTGATGCCGAGATTAATGATCCATGCAGGCAGCATACCGCCGGGATCGGTAGTGGCTTCATAATCAATCTGTACGGTACCGTTACCTAAGTCCTTGATTTTCCAGCGAGACTCAAATGCTTGAATTCTTACCATACCTCCTTCTTCGGGTAAATAGTCTGGTTGTGCCTTGGAGAAGGAATGCCAAGTGGCAGTGTTTTCGTCGTACCACTTCTTTGACAAAACTACCAAATCTCTATCGCTGAAAGGAAAGGGAAAATTTGATGCTGTATAATAGTAAAATGTATTTTCATCAAGACGTTCTAGAAGCTTGGAATGAGCCCCCTTGTAAACCCAGCTAGGATATTCAGCAACATCCTGCAAAACGGTAAATAAATTATCCAAATTCGTCTTTATCAAGGTTTGTATCCGGATTTCCTTGATTTTACAGTCGGAATTTGTCCGAGTGAAAACTTCGATGTCGTTTTTACTAGTCGTCAATTCCCAAGGAGAAGATTGTGCAGAAATGATATTAGGAAGGGAAAAAATGAACAGGATAATCAAGGGTAAGCTATGTTTGTTTGAAAAGTTGTTCATGTGGTAATGTATAATTTTAGAGCATGTTGGGAAATTGATCTTTAGAACGAAAAAGTGGCACCTGCCTGCGTTACGCAGTAAGGCAGGTTTGTAGTTCAATTATTAAATTCCCAACATGCTCTCATAACAGTGGGTAATGGGATAACATAAAAATACGACAAATTGCTCCCTGTTTTAAAGAAAATTTAAATATTTCTCAAAAAAAAACAAAAAAGGCGTATCCGTAGGGCAAGGCATGCTTTGTCCCTACGGATACGCCTTTTTCATAAATGTGTTGGCTTTTTTATATCAAAATAAATATAATTTTTGATCCAAGCTAGTGGTTCGCTTCAAGCTAACCACTAGCTTGGACTAGCCTGGAAGATTTAAAGCTGCACAGTCTTACTATCACTATCAGAACCCGACTTGCTTCTTGCAGAAACAATGATCCGGTTCGTACCTTGTTCAATCTTTATCGTTGCCGAAACCTTTTTCGTTTGAGCGTTATAGTTGAAAGCGACATCCTTTCCATTCACCTTTACAGAAATCTGGGCCTTACTGCTCACATTTTTCACGGTGGCAAAAAGAGAACTGCGGGCATCTCCCGGATTGAGCGGATCAATAGAAGGCTCACTCACCGATGTGATCGTAACTTCCGGTTTGGGGATATTGGGTGCGACAACCGTTTTTTGGTAAGTAATGCTCGTTGTGGCCTCTGCTTTTCCTGAGGCATTCGTCGCCGTAATTTTAAGATTATTTTTCCCTGATTTCAAGGTTAACGGAATGCTTAGGCTACCGTTCTTGCTACTAAATGTGAAGTTGCTTAAACTTTTACCATTAACAATAACCTTAATCCCTGATTTTGAAGTGACATGTTTGACGGTTGCTTTCGCAGTATAAGCCGGTTTCTTAACTGTAGAGCCAGACTTTGTCGGTTGGGTGTATCTTACCGTTGGCTTTGGCTTTGGTGCGGCAACCGCTTTTTCATAAGTTACCGCAATCTTATCTTCGGCGCTTCCTGCCGTATTGGAGGCCTTTACCTTCAGCTCATTCCTCCCATTTTTCAGGGTGATATTAGCCGAAAGGTTGCCGTTGCTGAAGGTGAAGCTTTGAGATTTTCCATTTACATACAATTGCACACCACTTTTCTTGGTAACATTTTTTATAGTTGCCTTTAAAGTAACGGAGGTTTTCGTGTGCTTGCTGTTATTTGTCGGGGTCGTTATCTTTACCGTTGGTTTCTGTACGGGATTATATTTTACCGTAACGGAGGCATCATCGCTTCCTTTGCTATTGGTGGCTTTAACCAGAATTGTATTGTTCCCACTTCTCAAAGAAACCTTCGCCGAAAGTTTCTTGGTCATATTATTGTAAGTAAAATCGGAAGTAGAGCTGCCATTAATCTTAACCTGAATCTGGCTCTTGCCCGATACGTTTTTTACTGTTGCCTCCAAGTCTGCTTTACTTCCACTGCTGGTACTGTTGTGGCTTGGCTTGCTAATCCTAACTTCCGGTTTTGGAGTGGAGGCAGAGCTTCCGAGGGAACCCATATATCGGATACTGGCCTGATCTTGAGCAGAACCATTCTTATTATTGGCCTTAATTTTTACCGCATTATTTCCACTACTCAAGGAGATCGTTTTGCTCACCTTTCCACTAGAAGTATTGAAGCTAAAATCTGTAATCCTTTTGTTACCTACTGTGAAGGTAATGTCTTGCTTACTAGACACATTTCTTACAGTGGCCTCAATCAAGGCTGTATTTTTTGAAGATGTCGAACTGCTCACTGCTGGTTTTGTAATCTTCACTGTTGGTTTCTGATTATTGCTCGTGCCTGTTGTCGAAGAAGATTGGCAACTCACCGTTGCATCATCTTGATCGGTTCCATAAGAGTTCGATGCCTTGATCCGAATATCGTTCCTACCGGATTTAAGGTCAAAACTGGCTTGGAAAGTACCGCTTTGATTAAAGCTGAATTGGGTACTTCTGTTCCCATTTATGAAAAATTGTATATCATTTCTATTGGAAACATTGGTGATTCGTGCAATTGCGGTAGAAGTGCATTTCCCCGGATTCAATGGGTCTATAGAAGGATCACTGACGGAGGTGATATTGACCGTTGGTGGATTGCCCTGTGGTTGGGCGGTTTCCCGTACGATGATTACCCGATCACTAGCACTGCCGGCTGCGTTTCGTGCTGAAATGTCAACCTGATTGCGGCCTTCATCCACACGAACGGTAAAGGAAACTTCTCCTCTTGAAGGGTTGTAAGTAAAATCCCGAATAGGTTGCCGGTCTATTGTTATGGTAATGTTGTTTTTTGAATTCACATTCCGTACGGTTGCCTTAACATTAGTTTGACTAGTGTTTGTTTGGTGAGTATCCCTGTTCGGTGTCGTAATATTTACAGAAGGCTTCTGAACGCTTGGCTCCTGTGTTGGATTGCTTTGTGTTGGAATATCCTGTGTTGGCCTGTCGTTTTTTCTAGTAATCGTTACCTGATCTTCATCGCTACCATTCCTGTTTCTTACCCTAACTTTAACCGTATTTTTGCCTTCATCTAAGTAAACTGTAGCCGTGATTTTTTTGCTTCTTTCATTAAAGTTAAAATTACTTACGGTAGCATTATTCACAAAAATATTGACTTCATTTTTGTTTTTTACATGATTGGTCTGCGCCTCAATTTTGTATTCTGATTGGCTCGTTGTTTTGTTCGAACTCGGATTGGTAATATTCACCCTTGGTGCTGATCCCGTTGGAGCATCCACAACCGGAGGTGGAGGCGGTGTGGCAATATCTTTTCCTATGATAACAACCGTTTCTGTATCCGTTCCGGCTTCATTAGTTGCGGTAATGACGATCTCGTTTCTTCCGGGTTCCAAGGGGAAATTGACGTTAAATTTTCCATTTTGATAATCAAATGAACTATTGTAACCATTGACAGAACATTCTACATCAAAGGCCTGCTTCACATGCTTGATCTGTGCGCGAACTGTCCCATCTGGTTTGGTCGTGGTATGTGGGTTGGTTTGCGGGTAGAGAATCGTAATCTCCGGAGGCAACATATCTTTCTTATATGGATCAATAATCCAGCGGAGATGGAGTCCGGTATAGTGATAAATATCATTTTCGGCAGTTTCTACATTATCATCGTTCCAAGCCTGCCCATCTAGTATATCTGTTCTGGCAAAAGTTGCCTTATGGGTCAGCCCAGCAGAGAAGCGTGGGGTAAACTGATAGCCCAATTCCAGTCCGACTGCAGGCATGAAACCCAACTTGCCACCACCGTCAAAACTATGGGCACGGGTTTCATAAACACCATCCAGAATGCTATTCCGCAACTGTGTCCTGATCTGGGAACTACCAGCATTTGCATCTATACTATTGTAATCTCCAATATAGGAGCCAGCAGCATTTTGCTGATCGAGTCTGGTGTAGTACCAAGCCAGATCAACTCCGCCAAAAATGGAAGCAATAACCCCCGTGCGCTCCCTGAGCTGGTTGAGGGTTAAAACACCTTCGATGCCAAGTTCTGCAATATCCGTTCTGTGGTTTTGATAAACAAAATCATAATCCAGTTCCCTACTACCATTTAAGGCTTCATTGTATAGGAGTCCGTAAGATCTGGAATCCCCCAAGCCATAACTTTGGGTATATAAAAATCGCCCCCTTGCATCGAAAGAAAACAATGCGCCTGGTCGATAATAGAGGTTTTTGGCAAGGGTTAGCCCAATACCCAAGCCGGGTTTATCTATGCAAACATCACTCTGTTGGTAAGCAATACCACCATTGATACCAAAAGTATAATATCCTTGTCGGAGGTTCAGGCTTCTTTTGTAATCTTGAGCATGTATCTGTGTGTAACTGATAAAGAGCAGCAAAAAAGGCAAGTATCTGGAGATGTATCTTTTCATGTTTAAAGTAATTTTTTTATAATATGACTTGATTTATGCGAACTTGGGTACAAAATATCCGTTTTATGGACAATATAAAAATGGCCATTTTAGCAATTGTTAAAATTATGGGGGCATAACTCGTGTATTATAGGACACTGATTTTGTCTTTGGAGACAAGCTAACTCTTGGTATTTCAGTTGGATACGGGAGATTTGGGTTTTTGTTTTCAGGTGTTTGAGGGGGAAGGAATGGCGCTTAATGTTAAGGAAATAGTTTGAAGGATGGGCATCTTTAACACAAGATTAATGGTCTTATTTTGTAATGTTAAGAAAATCAAGATATTGAAAAATGCCCCTTTATTGAAGGAAAAATGTTGTCGTAGTTTTGGTCGTAATAGTATGTTTGTTACAAAAAGTATAGTCTTTAATGATAAAGTCTATCAACAAATTGCTGAAAATGATAGATTATTACAATAGTGTGACAGAACCTTTTTGGGGCTTATTTCGTTGATATACAGAGAGATAATTCCGACATGGGTACCTGTATATATATGCTCGATTCAATAAATATGTAAATACCTGATGTCACAGATTGTTAGCCAATATTTTTTCTTATTTTTTGATATAATTGTTACTTATTGAAATGGATGACAGATAATAAAAATTTATGTGGATTCTGTTTATATTTAGATGCAAAATCCATATATTTGTGACACTCCCACCGTAGTCCCTTTTTATATTAAATATCCCATAACCGACAAATATTATTTAATTTAATATTACTCATGAACATTGTAACGACCTTTACAAGTATAAGAACGATTTTTACCCTTCTGCTAACTGTCGCTTTTCTGAATCATGGACAGGCACAGGAATTTCGAACCATCAATGGCACAAACAATAATCTAGCAAACCCATTATGGGGTTCGCAAGGTCATCAGCTGTCTGTCATAACAGATATTGCTTATGCTGATGGGGTGAATGCGCCTGGAGGGGAAACCCGCCCTAATCCTAGGGTGATCAGTAATACCCTTTTTGATCAATTTGGGTTGGTAAACGATCAGCTTAGCCTCAGCGATTATGTTTGGGTTTTTGGTCAGTTTTTAGATCATGATATTACACAGGTGAAGAATAGTGCTTTTGAGCCTGCCCTTATAAATGTTCCCATTGGGGATCCATGGTTCGACCCTTTTGATGGAGGGGAAGCCCTAATTTTTATGATGCGTTCGGCTGCCATTCCTGGAACAGGAACAAGCGCTGCTAATCCTAGGGCGTTTTCTAATAATATAACTGCTTTCATTGATGGTTCTGCTGTTTATGGTTCTACGGATGACCGGGCCGTATGGCTCAGAACTGGGTATGCTGGGAAGTTGAAAACTTCTAGTGGAAATCTGTTACCATTTAATACAACTAATAATGAGTTTAGTGGTGAAGTTGATCACGACGTGCCTGAAATGGATGATGATGTAGGTTTGACAGAAAAATTCTTTGTCGCGGGGGATTCTAGGGCAAATGAAAATCCACTTTTAATAGCTTTCCATACGCTTTTCGTAAGGGAACATAACCGCCTTTGTGATGAAATCCTGATTGATTTCCCAGGTACTTCGGACGAAGAGGTCTATCAAATTGCTCGCAAAAAAGTAGGGGCACTTATTCAGGCTATCGTTTATGAAGAATGGTTGCCTGTAATGGGGATACATCTAGACCCTTATATAGGGTATGATCCAGCAGTTAACCCAGGGATTACCAATGTTTTTTCTGGGGCAGCTTTCCGCATGGGCCATACTTTGTTGAACTCTAATATCATCCGACTCAATAATGATGGCACCACGATTGCACAGGGAAATCTTTTGCTTAGAGATGCTTTCTTTAATCCACTAGAAGTTCTGGTGGCTGGGGGGATAGACCCGCTTTTCAAAGGAATGGCTACGCAGATAGAACAGGAATTTGATTGTAAGGTGATAGATGATGTTAGAAATTTCCTATTTGGCCCTCCAGGCTACGGAGGGTTGGATCTGGCTTCTATCAATATCAATAGAGGCCGTGAAAGAGGCATCGCTGATTTCAATACCATCCGAGCAAATCTTGGCTTAGGAAGATATGACTTGTTTGAGGAAATAGTTGCCGATCAAGATGAGGCCTTCGAAATGGAAACCCTTTATGAAGGCGATATCAATAATATAGATCCTTGGGTTGGGATGTTGGCCGAAGAGCATATGCCAGGTGCTTTGATGGGCGAGACGGTTATGGAAATCATGAAAATACAATTCGGTGCTTTAAGGGATGGCGACCGTTTTTATTATAAAAATGATCCGTTTTTCTCTTTGGCAGAAATTGAGGAAATAAGCGCAACAACCCTGCATGACATCATCATGCGGAATACGGAAATTACCTTGATGCAACACAATGTATTCGAGGCGATGCCACATGATTCCATTTCTGCCTGTGGTGCTGTTGGCCCATTGGCTGCCATCAATGGTTTTATCCATACGGAAACTGGAGAAACCATCGGGCAAGTTCAAATTGATATTGCTAACAATAGTATGTCACAGAATCTTCAAACCGAAGACGATGGTGCTTTTGCCTTCTCAAGCCTAGTGACGTGTGATGCGTACACCATTACCCCTGAAAAGAATTTAGATCCTACCAATGGCGTAACTACTATAGATCTTGTTTTTATCCAAAGGCACATTCTAGGTATTTCTGCATTGGATTCTCCTTATAAAATTCTGGCGGCTGATGTAGATGGTAATGAAAATATCACGACATTGGATATGGTGCACTTGCGCAGGCTGATTCTAAATATTGTAGAGGAATTGCCAAACGGTACACCGTCTTGGAAATTCGTTTCTGCAATGCATATTTTTTCTGATCCGGCCAATCCTTTTGCGGATGACTTTGATAATTTTGTTACGATAGACGAATTGTCGATGCCATTCCAGCGCAATTTCATTGGCTACAAGATGGGAGATGTAAACAATAATGCTATTCCGAATAACTTTACTAGTGCGGAGGATAGGAACAAGGATATGGCTGCATTTGATTTTAATGTAAAAGATCAAGTCTTCAAAGCTGGCGATATTGTTAATGTCCCATTGCATGCAGATTTGGAATCGGTGATGGCTTGGCAGTTTACCTTGGATTATGATGATAAAACGTTGGAATATCTCTCTATGGACTTGGGCAACCAGCCGAATCTTACTGAAGAGAATTTCGGTATCTTTAAAGATAAAGCTGCTATCACGGCAAGCTGGAATGCACCCGAAGCCAACACGGATGATATGATTTGTAACATACAATTCCAAGCAAAAGCGGATGGGCACCTGAGCAATGCTTTACGCATCAATTCCGATATGACAATGGCTTATGTTTATCAGGAAGAAGTGACAAAATTGGCTCGCCTGAATTTTGATACAGAAGAGATGTTGTTGCACCAGAATTATCCGAATCCGTTTGTGGAGAATACCATTATTAGTTTTGTATTGCCAGAAGCGACAGCTACTAAATTACGGGTTTATAACTTTGCTGGTGTTTTGGTACATGAAATATCGGGTGATTTTGTCCAAGGCTATAACGAAGCCGTTTTAATGGCAGATGATCTGGCCGGCTCCGGAATTTTCTACTATCAGCTAGAATCAGAGTTCGCTACAGTCACCAAAAAAATGACGGTGGTATCTAAAGACAAGTCATAGCAACAGGCCATATACTGGATTTATTTTGGATAAAAAAACCGTAGAGACACGATGCATCGTGTCTCTACGGTTTTTTTATTCATTATTTCCCATAAAAATTCTATATTGTGAAAAATAAATTATCAAAAAAATACCAATGTCAAAGTTATATCCACATTTATTAGCGCCGCTTGATCTCGGTTTCACCACACTCAAAAACAGGGTGCTAATGGGTTCAATGCATACCGGACTCGAAGAAACCAAAGATGGCTTTAATAAAATGGCCGCTTATTTTGGAGAAAGAGCACGTGGTCAGGTTGGTTTGATTGTCACTGGGGGGATTGCGCCAAATCGCGCAGGATGGGTTGGCCCATTTTCTGCGAAGTTGAGTACCAAAGGGGAGATGAAAAAGCATAAGGTGATTACGGAAGCTGTTCATAAAGAAGGTGGAAAAATTGCCATGCAAATCCTACATACCGGAAGATATGGTTATCATCCATTCTCTGTGGCGCCTTCTCCTATAAAATCTCCCATAACGCCTTTCAAGCCTTGGAAACTTTCCCTTAGTGGAATAAAAAGTACCATTAAAGACTTCGTGAATTGTGCAAAGTTGGCACAGGAAGCGGGCTACGATGGCGTGGAAATTATGGGTTCTGAAGGATACTTGATCAATCAGTTTATTGTTTCCAAAACGAACCATCGGAATGATGAATATGGCGGTGCTTACGAAAATAGGATTCGCTTCCCTATCGAAATTGTTCGCGCAGTGCGGGAAGCCGTCGGAACCAACTTCATCATTATTTATCGTTTATCCATGCTGGATTTAGTGGACGACGGGAGCACTTGGGAAGAAGTTGTGCATTTGGCTAAGAAAATAGAAGAGGCGGGAGCAACCATCATCAATACAGGGATCGGTTGGCATGAGGCGCGCATTCCGACTATCGCGACAATGGTGCCGCGTGGTGGTTTCAGTTGGGTGACGAAACGTGGGGGAGGTCAAAATTCCTTACAACGAACAGGATTAATACACCAGAAATTGGAGAAAAAATCATTGCGGATGGGCATGCCGATATGGTCTCGATGGCGCGCCCGATGTTGGCGGATGGGTATTTTGTGAAAAAAGCAATGGAAGGGAAGGCCGATGAAATCAATATCTGCATCGGTTGTAACCAAGCTTGTCTCGATCATGTTTTTGAAAGAAAAACGGCCAGTTGTTTGGTGAATCCGAGAGCTTGTCATGAAACGGAATTGAACTACCTTCCTGCAACGAATAACAAGAAGGTTGCTGTTGTCGGAGCAGGACCGGCTGGACTTGCGGTATCAACGATTGCGGCAGAACGGGGGCACCGTGTTGATCTTTTTGAGGCTGCTTCTGAAATTGGGGGGCAATTCAACATGGCGAAGAAGATTCCGGGGAAGGAGGAGTTTTACGAAACCTTGAAATATTTTAATCGACAAATAGAATTGACGGGGGTGAATCTTTCCCTGAACAATAAAGTTACTGCAGAGGATTTGATAGCCGGAAATTACGATGAAGTTATCATCGCAACGGGCGTTTCTCCCCGGAAAATTAACCTCCCCGGGATAGAGCACCCAAAAGTGTTGAGTTATGTAGATGTACTGTTGCATAATAGGCCTGTGGGAGAACGAGTCGCTTTAATTGGAGCTGGTGGAATCGGTTTTGATGTGGCCGAATTTCTTTCCCATGAAGGGGAGTCGACAGCCCTCAATGTCAGTGCTTTCATGCAAGAGTGGGGTGTGGATCAGGAGTATAATGATCGGGGAGGGATGACACAGGCCAATGTGCATCCATCGCCACGAGAAATTTATTTACTCCAAAGATCAAAAGGAAAATTAGGCGCAAAATTGGGCAAGACCACCGGCTGGATTCATCGTTCTTCCTTGAAGAAAAAGAAAATTAATATGATGGGTGCCGTTGAATATATCGGCATTGATGATTCGGGCTTGCATATCAAACGAGGCGGTAAGCCAGAAACGCTTGCTGTGGATAATATTGTCGTTTGTGCTGGGCAAGAATCGCTGAAGGATTTGTATGGACCTTTAAAGGCAAAAGGTGTCAGTGTACACCTTGTCGGTGGGGCGGATGTTGCGGCAGAGTTGGATGCCAAAAGGGCGATAGATCAGGGGGCGAGATTGGCGGCGGTTTTGTAAATATTTTTATATTAAAATCATATGTACAATGGGCCAAAAAAAATAGAATACTCCATAAAAGACTATATCGAGCTGGAACAATCCGGTGATACGAAATACGAATATTATGACGGGGAAATCTATGCTTTGGCTGGAGGTACAATTAATCAGGCGATGATCTGTACAAATGTCTCTACATTGTTGCAAAATAATTTAAAAGAGACGGATTGCGTGGCGATAAATAGTGAAGTAAAGATTTTTATAGAGAAGAATAATGCTTTTGTCTATCCAGATGCTAGTGTCATTTGTGGGGAAATAGAAGTGTCGGAAAAGGATAAAAATGCGATCACAAACCCTGTACTAATTGTAGAAGTGCTATCAGAGTCAACCAAGAGAAATGATAGGGGAAGAAAGTTTTTTTACTATAGAACGATTCCTTCGTTTAAGGAATACATTGTTGTAGATCAATCTAGCTCTTTTGTAGAGGCCTACTTTAAAGAGTCTGATGATTATTGGCGGATCAGTTCTGCTGTTGGCATGAAAGAGAGCATTCATTCTTATGTCTTGGATTTAGATTTAAAACTGAGTGATATTTATGCGAGAATAAAATTTCCGGATGGGTAGAGACGCATTGTAATGCGTCTGTGATTATTACGTAACGCGTCTGTGACTACAGTACATTTATAACCGCAATGCGTCTCTACCCATTCATCACAAAACCAACCACATGTTTACACCTCCCCAAATAAAATTTTTACTTTTTGTAAATTTTTTATTATTTAATCTCCATGTTTTTGCCCAAAAGCAACCCCAATCCAATCTCACTCAATATGTCAATACCTTCATTGGGACAGGTGGGCATGGCCATACTTATCCCGGTGCAACTGTGCCCTTCGGTATGATACAACTTTCTCCCGATACGCGCCTCACGGGTTGGGATGGCTGCTCTGGCTATCACTACTCCGACGACATCATCTACGGTTTCAGCCATACGCATCTTAGCGGAACAGGTGTTTCCGATCTTGGAGATATTTTATTTATGCCGACTACCGGAGAAATTAGAATCAACAACGGAGCGGATGGGAACCCCGGTTATCGTTCTCGATTTTCCAAAGAAAAGGAAAACGCTTCCCCCGGTTTTTACCAGTGTTATTTGGAGGATTACAATATTGAAGTAAAGTTAGCCGCGGGAAGAAGAGTTGGTATTCACGAATATCGTTTTGATAAATCTACAACAGTTGGGAACTTGATTATTGACCTTGCCCATCGGGATAAAGTACTGGATGCAGGATTTGAAGTGTTGAGTGATACAGAAGTCCAAGGTTATAGGATTTCTCAGGAATGGGCGCGGGAGCAGCATGTTTATTTTTATGCAAAATTTTCAAAACCGATGCTGAATACGCAGCCGGCCAGTGACGAAAAAAAGTTGGTGCATGCCCTCGAATTTGGTTTGAAAAATGATCCGGTCTTGACCGTGCAAATCGGTATCTCTGCCGTGAGTATGGAAGGGGCAAGAAGAAACCTAGAAGCAGAACTGAACGATTTTGATATTGAAAAACTAAAAGCAAGGTCAACAGCAACATGGGAAAAGGCACTTTCTAAAATTCAAGTTTTCTCCGAAGATGAAACCAAAAAAGAAATCTTCTATTCGGCTCTTTACCATACGATGATTGTCCCAAATCTCTATCAGGATGCGGACAGGCAATATCGTGGCATGGATTTGAATATTCACCAAACGACCGACCACGATCATTATACTATTTTTTCTCTTTGGGATACTTATCGCGCAGCGCATCCGCTCTATACCATCATTGAGCAAGAACGAACGAACAACTTTATCCGCACCTTTTTGGATCAATACGACAAGGGCAGCATTCTTCCTATTTGGGAACTCAATTCTAACTATACTAGTTGCATGATCGGTTACCATGCCATTCCGGTTATTGCAGATGCTTACCAAAAAGGCATACGGGATTATAATGTTGCAAAAGCGCTCAAGGCGATGCAACACAGTGCGATGCAAGATCATCTTGGGCTACATTCTTACAAAAAATCAGGCTATATTTTTTCGGAAGAAGAATCAGAGTCGGTTTCCAAGACATTGGAATATGCTTACGATGATTGGTGCATTGCGACCATGGCAAAAAGTATGGGGAAAGATGCTGTTTATAAAAATTATTTGAAAAGAAGTCAGTACTGGAAAAATATTTTTGACCCGACAACGGGCTTCATGCGAGCGAAAAAAAATAATACTTGGGTGAAGCCTTTTCATCCGGCAGAAGTCAATTTTCATTTTACCGAAGCCAATTCTTGGCAATATAGTTTCTATGTGCCACATGACATCGAAGGACTGATTCGATTGCATGGAGGTAAGGTTGATTTTGAACAAAAATTAGATGAATTGTTTACCACAAGTTCAGAAACTTTAGGTAGAGAACAAGTGGATATTACAGGTCTTATTGGACAATATGCACACGGGAATGAGCCGAGTCATCACATGGCTTATTTGTATAATTATGTCAACAAGCCTTGGAAAACTCAACAAAAAGTGCACGAAATTTTAACGACTTTATATGCCGCAAAACCAGATGGCCTTTCTGGCAACGAAGACTGCGGGCAAATGTCGGCTTGGTATGTGCTAAGCGCGATGGGGCTTTATCCGGTAGCGCCGGGTGACAACATGTACAATATTGGAACGCCACTTTTTTCGGGAGCAACGATTCATTTAGAAAATGGAAAAGAGTTTGCCATCACGGCAGCCAATGTTTCCGATAAAAATATCTACATCCAAAAAGCATTTCTTAATGGAGAAATTTATAACAAGTGTTACATCAAGCATGAAGATATTATGCGGGGTGGAACCCTCTCTTTTGAAATGGGGGATCAACCCAATAAGGCATGGGGAAGTGGGGAAGACGACCTGCCGCCTTCTGCCGTTAAGGAAGCATTAATTGTGCCTTTGCCTTTTGTCAGGGAAGGGGCGTCTGCTTTTGTAGGTGCTGAAAATATCGTGTTAGGACATGTGGATAAGGAAGCAGAAATTTACTACACTTTAGATGGTTCAATACCCAATTTGAAAAGTTTAAAATATACAGCGCCGATCAAAATAGAGGACTCTGCAACCCTTCGTTTCTTGGCAGCCAAAAATGGATTGCAGTCTCAAACAATATCAGCACGTTTTTATAAAATTCCGGTTAACCGAAAGATAACCCTAAGTGCAGAATATGCCTCACAATATGCAGCCGGAGGGGGTAATGCCTTGGTGGATTTTGTCCGAGGTTCCCGCGATTTCCGGACGGGGGCATGGCAGGGTTACTGGGGGCCAGATGTGGAGGCTGTTGTGGATTTGGAGGAAAATACTAAGATTAACAAAATTGCATTGAGTTGTTTACAAGATCAAAACTCTTGGATTTTTATGCCCAAGGAAGTCGTGATTTCCGTTTCCAAAGATGGTAAGAAATTTAAAGAAATCGCAACCATTAAAAACGATATTGACAAAAAAGCAGACGGTGGCATTTTAAAGGAATTTACCTGTAATAAAAAAACAAAAGCACGCTTTGTAAAAGTCCTAGCCAAAAATAGTGGCCCCGTTCCCCAATGGCATAAAGGCGCTGGTGGAAAGTCGTGGATTTTTGTAGATGAAATTATTATTGAATAAAAAATATGATTCTTTAGGAAAGATAATTGCCTGCAGGGGTCAATTGCAAATTGACCGACAAAAAATCATGAAAATCCGTTAATCCAACGAATCCTGATTCAGACTTTTATAATACCATGCAGCTCCACAAATACCAAGCGTCTTCCAGAGTCCTCATCATTATGGCCATCGGTTTCCTGTTGGGCTTTGTCGAACAAACTTATTTTAATGCTATCACAGGATATATTTTTGCTTACATATTTACTGTCCTTATCTTTAGTTGGATTCTTGGGGTGATGGCAGCCATTTTTTTAGGCAAAAAAAAAGAGGAAGCCATGATTCATAAAAGCATATTAGATGCAGAAAAGCCAAAGCATCCCTATCGCTATCTGGCACTAGATTATGCTATCGTCGCTGCAATTTTTATATTTGTTGTGCGGATTATTTGGCTTTCTAAAACATTATTTTATAATTCATAATCAAAATGAAACGAAGAAAATTTATTAACCAATCCATACTTGCCTCCCTTGGCGTGTTCTCCTCCTGCAATGCAGCAGAAAGCTCGGAACATCAAAATAAAGCAAGTACACCTGCCGAAAAAATTATTCGCCCATTAGTCATTTCCACTTGGGAACATGGCCTGCAAGCCAACGACCGCGCTTGGGAAATCCTCTCAAAAGGCGGAAAAGCCATTGACGCTGTCGAGCAAGGGGTACGTATTGTTGAGGATGATCCGGAAATAACCTCTGTCGGCATAGGCGGCTTCCCTGATCGAGATGGTAACGTTACTCTTGATGCTTGTATCATGGACGAGAAAGGAAACTGTGGTTCGGTTAGTTTTCTCCAGCATATTAAAAATCCCATTTCCGTTGCCCGTAAAGTAATGGACGAAACCCCACACGTGATGCTCTCCGGAGAAGGAGCACTTCAATTCGCTTTAGCCAACGGTTTTAAAAAAGAAAACCTATTGACAGCGAATGCCAAAAAAGAATGGGAAGCATGGAAAAAAGAAGCCAAATACAAACCCATTATCAACATCGAAAATCATGACACCATCGGCTTATTGGCCATTGACAAAAAAGGAGATATATCTGGAGCTTGCACGACAAGTGGCTTAGCTTTTAAGTTGCACGGCAGGGTAGGCGATTCTCCCGTGATCGGTGCCGGCCTTTTTGTAGACAATGAAATCGGAGGAGCCACAGCGACCGGGATGGGGGAAGCAGTTTTGAAAACATTGGGTTCCTTTTTGGTGGTAGAGTTGATGCGGCAGGGGCTTTCTCCCCAAGAAGCTTGCAAGGAGGCCGTCATGCGAGTTGTTCGGAAACAAAAGTATAAAGATTTTCAAATCGGTTTCATTGCCCTGAATAAAAAAGGAGCATCGGGGGCATTTTGTATTCATCCCGGTTTTAATTTTGCTTTGAAAAGTGAAAATAGAAAGCTGATGATAGATGCGGAAAGTTATGTTTCTTAGCATTGTAATGCTTTATGATTTTGTAGGGTATATATTTCTACAATGTTTGTAATTTGATACTATAGAAAAGCATGGGTAAATATTCTTCCATTGTAAAACATCATGGTCGGTGGGAAATCCTGAAAATTAGTGAATCCTATAAATTCCGATTCAGACCTTTGTGGGAAGGTTGCCTGCATAGATATGAGTTCTATTTTTGAATAAGCCCGACCAAAACACCCCAAAATATTTTATTCTATCAACAAAAAAATGACCAAACCCTGCTTTCTGGCTGGCAATCAGGCGCTGAAAATTTTATAATAAATATTAAAGTTTTAACTATTTATTTCTATATTTGCATGTAAGACGTAGTGAATATCTTTTCGCTACTTGCGATCAAGCTCTAATTTCCCGGGCAAATCCTGCTTCTCCCCAGCATGAGCACGCCCAGTGATTCGTATAATCAAAGCAATTTCGATGACAAATTAGATTTGTCTCTACATCAAACGATGTAGAATTGTATAGCCATTTTAGGGTGTTTATCATTATTATGATAATGTTTTTTTACATTAAAAGAAATTAATGGCATTGGTTTTGTTTTAATAAGAGAACATATAATGCTTTAATTATGATTGCACAGCTTTCCCCAAAACGGGATTTAAATATGAGAACCGTTAAGACATATATTGCAGACGATCACCATCTATTCGTGGCCGGCCTGAAGACAGTACTTAAAGAATCTAAGGATTTTGACTTTAGTATTATCGGTACCGCCCATAATGGGAATGAACTGATGACGATGTTGAAATCTGGTGGTGCGGATTTATTACTGTTGGATTTGAACATGCCAGAAAAAGATGGATTGGATGTATTGTCTACTATCCGAGAACAGTTTGCTGGTCTGAAAATCATTGCATTGACGAATTATGATGAAGTCAAATTGGTGAAAGCTGCTTTCAAGGCAGGGGTAGATGGCTATGTGCTCAAGAATGTCGGTATTCCGGAATTGATTCATGCTATAGATGAAGTTTTGGAAGGTCGTACCTATGTTGGCAAAGGCGTTAAGCTGAACAAGAATCATTTTGCCAAGCAGGAGCCAACGGCGCAGCAAAGTGTCTTCATTGACAAGTTTATCAAAAAGTATAACTTGACTAAGCGAGAGCTTGAAATCCTTCGCTTGATTGCCCAGGCACTTTCTAATAAGGAAATTGCGAAAGAGTTGTTCATCAGTGACCAAACAGTCAGTGTACATCGCAAAAACATAATGCGTAAGTTAGGGGTGAGCAATACGGCGTCCTTGATTAAAATTTCTTACGATAATAGTTTGATTTAAAAAATTATAAA
>JAHDGC010000019.1:17341-21531 GCA_020627865.1 Saprospiraceae bacterium
AGTGACAAATATTCTTTTATTTTATATTTAACATTTACCTTTTTTTGGGTAGAAAAGCGAACTATTATTCCTGTATATTTGCACTAGTGATTTAGTTAAAGAAGAAATTCTTTGGTTTTTCTTTTTATAAATTACTGTTTTTTTTATACATTTACATTGTATTACAAAATCCGAAACCAATTTAAGGACAGAACAGAAGTTAAGAAGAAGTTTACATCCCATGAACTGCAAATAGATACCTTCACCTTCCTTGTAAAGCTTATAGAACATTTCTTATAAGAAGGTATTTAATTGTTCGGAAAGCTATTGCTTGCTGTGCAGGCTGTATCCCCAAGAGGCTTTCTATTATGGGCTTATACTAAGAATTAAATTTTGTTGACTTGAGACGTATTTAGAACTGTCATTAAATGGGTTGTTTTTATGGTTGTTAGACTATATTGAACTGAACATTTATCCTGAACATTTTTTATTTTAACAAATTATATCTCAATGATGGTCAAAGTTTACACAATTCTTATCAAAATACAATACTATCTACACTTCTATCGAAAAATAGACGTACCCTTTGAGGTCGTACATTTACATATTCCTCCCCGCCTTTATAAAGGTCATTTTCATAGAAAACAAATATTGTAATCAAACACTTTTGTGAAATCAGATGGTTTTCATCTGACTTTGAATTTGTATTAATCACAATACTAATTGCTGGATAGTTATGTATAAATCTATACTATTACATTGTTGCTTCGTTTGGCTATTCATGGCCGGATTAATCGCGCAACCCATCTTTTCTGTATCCCAATTATCTCTGGATGAGGATGATATCGGAAGTGTGGTTACGGTAGACATCTCCGTTACCAATTTTGAGAATATCATCAGTGCGCAGTTTTCTGTAAATTGGGGGCATGATGTTATACAGTTTGCCGGTTTGGATAATCTGGGAGCATTGAATCTGGTAGAAAACGAAAACTTTAACCTGTCCCCTGCTGATGTTAATTCCGGAAGGCTTCGCTTTTCGTGGTATGCACAGAGTGGTGGCGGTGTGACACTCCCTGATGAAGCTATATTGTTCTCTATGAAATTTATGGTTAGCGGAAGCTACGGAACATACACCTCAGTAGCGATTACTAATGATCCTATGGTCATAGAAGTTGCCAATTCTGACTCGCAAATACTGGACGTCATCCTCGAAAATGGAGAGGTCGCCATCGGCAATGTCCCTACAGATAATATAACAGACCAAAATCTTACTGCTCTTAAGAATATCCCGAATCCTTTTTCTGATTTTACCCAAATTGCATTCACCCTGAAGTCTGCTGAAACGGTTAAGTTAGGAATCTATGATTCCGTTGGAAAACTGGTGCACACACAATCCAAACACTTTAACACTGGGGAACATACTTTCCTGATTACTAGTGATTTGTTGCCTGCTACCGGTGTTTACAGTTATAAAATTGAGACAACAACAGCATATTTTTCTAAAAAACTGATTTTTGTTCAGTAATTCATTTTTGTTAACATCCCAAATCCCTAGGACATATGGATATGATTCGTACAATTTTTGTGGCATGGTTACTACTCCTGTCAACAGCAGCCCATGCCCAGCTTATGATCAGCTGCTCTTCTGCGACAGCCAACCCGGGCGAAACCGTGAGCCTGGATGTTACCGTTAATGGCTTCGTTGATATCGTTAGCCTTCAGTATTCCATGACTTGGGATCCTGCTCTTTTACAGTTTAGCTCGGTTTCTAACCTAAACGCAGACTTGCCGGGGCTTAATGCTTCCGGTTTTGGTACACCACCTAACCTGCCGGCAGGCTCGCTCGCTCAATCATGGCTCGATCCCGAAACAATTGGGAAATCTCTTACTGATGGTGTGGTTTTATATACCTTAAACTTTACCGTATTAAGTACTTTGACTACCAATGCCACGGTTAGTTTTTCAGGCTCGCCAACTTCTTTCGAGGCGATCAACGGCCAGTTATCTCCAATACCTTTTGATCAAAATAGCACCACTGCTGGTGCCGTCAGTATTATGGGGGATGGCAACCCGCCTACGGGTGGTGGCCCCTTGGAACTTTCCTTGGAAACCAGTACCAACAGTACGGGCGATTTTGTCTGTGTGGATCTGATCGCCAATAATTTTAATTCCTTGCTTTCTATGCAGTATTCCTTGACTTATGATCCAACGGTACTGCAATTTAATACCATTAATAATATTAACCTTGTCGATTTCAATACGGATAGTTATGGAGATTTAGGAAATGGTGTCATTACCGTTTCTTGGAACGACGTCAGCTCCGGCCTAGGGGTAACACTTCCAGACGGAACCGTTTTGTTTTCTTTCTGCTTTGATGTTATTGGCGCAGGAGGTACCGATTCTGATCTTACCATTGGAGAGGTACCGACACCTATTGAGGTAACCAGTACAACGACGGGATCCGATAATATTGGTATCAATCCAACTAATGGTAATGTCGCCGTTACGGGTACTGGTGGTGCAGCCATCAATTTAACCGTAGTTAATGCCAATGGCTTGAATGGAGAAACCGTCTGTATGGATGTGACGGCTGCTAACTTTACTTCGGTTACGGATATGCAATATAGCATGACATGGGATGAGACGATTATCCAATTCTCTAGTGTACAGGGTTTTAATTTAAGTAATTTATCTCAAGGACAATTTAATACCAGTGCTGCCAATACAGGCCAATTGACCATGTCTTGGACAGATGGTACAGGAGCAGGCGTTACGGTTGCCGACGGAACTGCCATTTATCAGGTTTGTTTCACAGTGTTGGGTGCTGCCGGACAATCCAGTACGGTAGATATTACCAGTACGCCTGTTGCAGCCCAAGCGAATCAAGTTTCTGGAGCGGCAACTTTGGTGGATACTCCGGGTACCTTATCTGTTTCTGGAATGGCAGGTGGTTTTCACCTTGTTGCCGGAACGGCCAATGCACAACCGGGAGAGATGGTTTGTGTGCCTTACAGTGCTTTCGGATTTTCCGACATTGTCAGCATGCAATATGTCATGACTTATGATCCTGCTGTTTTGCAATATGAAAGTGCGCAGGCATTGAATCTTGATGGCCTGAATGCTTCCGCGTTCAATTCTACTGCGCCGGGTGAAATTCGTCTATCGTGGCTTGATCCAGAAACGACAGGAGAAACTGTAGTAAACGGAACCGCTATCTATGAAATTTGCTTCCTCGTCCTAGGAGCTAATGGCACAAGTAGTACGCTTGATTTTTCTGATGCACCGCCATCTTTCCCTATAGAAGTTACTGACCCTACGGGTAGTGCTATTCCATTTGCTTCTACAGCGGGGCTTGTTACCGTCGGGGAAGACAATTCCGGCGGGGGCGGCTCAGAACCAGATGTACCACCTTGCGATCCTGGTTTTGCTATCAATGCAGGAGAGGTAGAAGCTGCACCGGGTGCGACTTCGATATGCGTACCTTTTACGACACAAGATTTCTTCGACATTGTCAGTATGCAATATGCGATGACTTATGATCCTGCAATCTTAGAATATACTGGGGTGCAGAACCTGACCCTTGATGGTTTGAATGCTTCTGCTTTCAATCTTACAGAACCGGGCATACTCCGTATTTCTTGGCTTGACCCAGAAACTTCTGGGGAAACTGTTGCCAATGGTTCTGGTCCAATTTATGAATTGTGCTTTAATGTGATAGGGGCAAACTGCGAAGCTAGTACACTGAGTTTCGGTGATGCTGCCGGATTTCCTATAGAAATTATAACCAATAGTGGAGAAATTTCCGGTTTCTGCGATGGTTGGGTTTATGTTAATGATGGAACTTGTGGTGATGGTGGCGGACCTATTGATGGTTTCCAATGTCCAGATGCACCAGCTTGTAATCCAGGTTTTGCCATTAATGCTGGCGAAGTAGAAGCAGTACCGGGTGCCACTTCGGTTTGTGTGCCTTATACAACACAAGACTTTTTTGACATCTTAAGTATGCAGTATGTGATGACTTATGATCCGGCAGCCCTTGAATATACGGGAGTGGGAAACCTTACACTCGATGGTTTGAATACTTCTGCTTTTAACGAAACAGCACCGGGTATGCTCCGTATCTCTTGGCTTGATCCAGAAACAACTGGAGAAACCGTTGCCAATGGAACAACGATATATGAAGTATGTTTTAATGTTATAGGCACAAACTG
>JAHDGC010000817.1 GCA_020627865.1 Saprospiraceae bacterium
AAGGCATGCCTTGTCCCTACGTTTTTTTTATAAAATACAGATTATGCACACCGTAATCACTCAATCCAAGTATTATAAACCGCCATCACTGCATAAAACAAGGCCGAAACAATAGCCGCATATTTCAGCGTGCTGTACTCTACCGGATAAAACCAAGTAATCGTAGCGAGGCAAATGATCAAAACAACGGTAAAGAATATTGTTAAGGATTTAAAGCGAGTTGCCTGACTGGGATACACAAACTTGATGGGGGCAAAGTGTAAAGCACCGAAGAAGAGGATAAAAAATGCATTGAGCCAACCGGGTAGATGAAAAACGAAAACCATGTAAAAGATGACCATATTCCACATCACGGGGAAGCCCATAAAATACATATCATCCGAAACCATTCCTTCTTTTCCGTAATACAGTGCAGAGACCAACAAGATCACGGCAGTACAGGGCAACTGCCAAGACTCCGCAACAAGCCCCGCTTCGTGGAAAAAGTAAGCAGGAATAATAGCATAAGTGGCAAAATCAATTACATAATCAATGGTTTTCCCATCCATATAAGGCAATACCTCCTTCACATTAAACATCCGTGCAAAAGTTCCGTCAACGGCATCAATAACCAAGCAAGCCAACAGCCAAAGCATGGCTTCCCGCCAGTCACGAGCATTAATAGCCAGAATAGCCATAAAGCCCGCCAGCAAACCAGAAGCCGTAAAAGTGTGCACACTCCAAGCCAGTGTTTTTTCAACAAAACTAAAATCTTTTGTATTATTCATCTGCTAAAAGTGGTTTTAAAGAAATAATTTGTTAATCTTTGCGTAGTAAAATTATATGCACTAAAAACCATTTACCCTGATGTATATGGTTATAAATATCTGGGAATCAATACAATTAGCCATAAAAGCCCTCCCTTGCTTCGTATGATTACCCTATAAAATGGGTGTAAAGTTGTGAAATTATTCTAAAAATAAAAGGGAATTCAATATTCTTTCCATTTAAAACTTTTTCTTTTGCTAAACTCCAATTCAGAAACTTTCGATTCTCCTATAGTCCCAACCAGTTTGTTGCTCCTCTTTTTGGGAACCTTAGGAGCCTATCTCTATTACTTTACAGAAAGCCAGATTATTTGGACAGGGTTTATCTCCATGATGTTCTTTTATGCCATTATTTTTTACTTTGGCAGCTACGCGGCTTCCTTGCATAAAACCCAGACTTCTACGGATGTCATGCTTGCCGGGCGGTCTATTCCCCTTTTTATAGCCATCTTCACGATGAGTGCCACGTGGGTGGGCGGAGGCTACATTAACGGAACGGCAGAATACACGGCCTCCTCTGGACTCGTTTGGGTACAGGCACCCTGGGGCTATGCCCTTAGCCTTATCTTTGGTGGTTTATTTTTTGCTCGGAAGATGCGACGTTTCCAGTTTAAAACGATGCTCGACCCACTGGAACAACGCTACGGAAAAAAGATGACCGCAGTGCTTTTCTTGCCTGCCCTTTGTGGGGAGATTTTTTGGACAGCGGCCATCCTTACGGCATTGGGCACTACTTTTGGTACCGTCCTTGGCTTGGATACCCGAACTGCCATTGTTGTTTCGGCAGCTATTGCCATTGCTTATACCGCTTTGGGTGGACTTTGGGCCGTTGCCTTAACGGATGTGCTTCAACTTATTCTACTCCTGCTGGGTTTAACCCTAGTCATCCCCTTCGCACTCGAATACGTCGGCGGCTGGGATACGGCTTGGGCTACTTATGTCGAGAAAAAAGGCGCTGCCGCCAGCCTGTTGCCGACCAAAGAAGCATTGGGGGATTATTACTGGAACTGGTGGGATTATGCCTTACTCTTGATCTGTGGCGGTATTCCTTGGCAAGTATATTTCCAGCGGGTGCTTTCGGCCAAGAATGAAAATACGGCCATGTGGCTTTCTATCCTTGCTGGCGTCGTTTGTCTTTTTGCAGCCATTCCGGCTATTATGATCGGGGTGATTGGAGACGTGGCCAGTTGGGAAACACTTGCCTTAAGTCCACCACCGGATGCGGCCTCTACCCTGCCGCACGTGATGCGCTACCTGACCAATCCTTGGGTGGCTACTATTGGGCTGGGCGCCATAGCTGCTGCCGTCATGTCTTCTGTGGATTCTTCCATTCTTTCTGCTTCCTCGATGGCCAGTTGGAATGTTTATCGCCCATTGCTCAATCCAAATGTCAGTACGGAAAAGTTATCCAAAATCATCAAAAAATGTATTTGGATTGTTGGTGTCGCGGCAACATTGATGGCACTGAATATTGGTAGTGTTTACGAGCTGTGGTTCCTTTGCAGCGATTTCGTGTATTGTCTGTTATTCCCACCACTAGTTTGTGCCTTTTTCGACCCGAAAGCTAATCGCTATGGCGCCATTGCTGGATTTACGGTTGCTTTTATTTTACGGTTTGGTGGTGGGGATGCAACTTTGGGCTTGCCTATTTTAATTGAGTATCCGAATATTGTGGATGGTGTCGTACTTTTTCCATTCCGGACATTGGCAATGGTGTCGGGGTTGGTTAGTATTATTGTGGTATCGAGATTGACACAGGGGCGGTTGCCGGCTACTGCGCTAAGGGTAAATAGGGATTAGTGTAATGTTATACCTGTAAAAACAGAGATTAAAAATACACATTTTATGACTACCCCAATTCACACCATTATCCAAAAGCTAATTCTAAACAGCTGTTTAAAATTAGTTTAGGGTTAAGCAATGCTAAAAATAAATCTACAAATAATCCCATAAAATTGAACGACTTTCTCTATAAAGGTGTTGGATAGGGAAACAAAGAGTCAATATATCAAAGGTATACATCTTGGCACTGTGTAGGATAAGTGAATTATAAAAATAATTGCCCTTTCGCACCTTCACTTCCCGAAGGATTCCCACGTACGAGCAATTTAAAAATAAGAAACTTACATCTGTCTTCCTACGCAGTACTTAAACCTTTGATAAAACAAAAATAATTCTTCGCATTAACAATCCTTGGCCATGCTATTGGTACATCAAGGATATAACTTTTCATACCTCTAATTAGCCCATACGGGCAATAAATACTTTCCATATGGATGGTCGCCTGACTAGCGACCATCCCGATGGGTATTCCTCCACTCTAAGCAAACATTGATCTTAATTACTAATATGAATAAAACTAAGGACATGATTAAACATTATCTCTTTTTCAATTGGAAAAAGGCAAAGGCTATTTTTCTGATTTTAGCCCTTGGCTTTTTTTCCTGTGGTTTTGCCACAACACTCAGTGCTCAAGGACTCAATAATGCCGTCGCTATAGGGGCATATTTAGACGGGAATTTACCCGCGACAAGTAACGCGACACCACCGCAATTCCTATCCCAAACCGGCGCGTTTTCAAACCTAACGAACCTGACGCCTAGCCCGGGTGTCATTCCTTACGACATGATCGAACCTTTCTGGTCTGATGGGGCTTCCAAATCTCGTTGGATGGCTATT
>JAHDGC010000818.1 GCA_020627865.1 Saprospiraceae bacterium
AACAGGCAGGCTTCGGGGTTAGGGCCTGCCTGCGTGTTCGCACGAACAGGCAGGGCGCAATAGCTTTAAATGGTAGTCTAGATTAACCCAACCTCAACAAGGTTGAAGGTTCTAAGCATTATTTTCAGGCACATGCTGAGAGAACCAAACAACAGATTGACATCCACATTAATTTTTTGAAGGCAGAAAAAAGAATTTATATTCAGCCATTTTTATAAAAAAATACTATTTTTGGCTGGATATAAATTTTAGAACGATGGACTTAATTGGAAGAAAACCGGAAAAAGAAACCTTCAAACATTGTTTAAACAGCACCGAATCAAAGCTGATCGCGCTATATGGAAGACGAAGGGTTGGAAAGACATTTTTAGTTCGAAAGTATTTTCAATCGAAGATTGTGTTTGAGGTAGCGGGATTGTATAATGGAAAGCTGAACGACCAACTGGCTCATTTTACCTCCGCGCTGGCCAAACATGGCCTTGGGGAAGCAGATTTAGAACCGCCCAAGTCATGGAAGCTAGCTTTTGATATGCTGGAACGATTTATGGATTCGATAAAAGGCCGCCAGAAAAAGGTGATCTTTCTGGATGAATTACCGTGGTTTGATACACCGAAGTCAAAATTTTTGATGGCTTTTGAAAGCTTCTGGAACACCTACTGTACCAAACGAAATGACATTGTTTGTGTTATTTGTGGATCGGCAGCTTCGTGGATGATTAAAAAGATTTTGAAGAATAAGGGAGGGTTACACAACCGAGTTTCCGAGAAAATAAGGTTGCAACAATTCAACCTACATGAAATAGAACAGTTTCTCCGCATGAAAGGCATCCGGTGGAGTAAATATGATATTGCGCAATTGTACTTAACCATAGGTGGTGTCCCCTATTATCTGGATGCTATCCGCAAGGGGGAGAGTGTTGTACAGTTTGTCAATCGGGCATGCTTCACCAATAACGGGATATTGACGGATGAATATAAGGTTTTGTTCGCTTCCTTGTTTGAGAATAGCGAACGACACTACCAGATCGTGGAGGCCTTGGATAGTAAAAAACGGGGACTCACTCGGAAGGAAATCATTAAAAAAACGAAATTGCTCAGTGGCGGTACGCTCACCACTGCACTGAATGAGCTGGAGGAATCCGGGTTCATTAGTGTTGTCCTTCCCTATCAGCATAACAAGACAAAGGCTTTGTATAAGTTGACGGATAACTTTATTATTTTTTATTTAAAGTTTATTAAAAATAAATCATTCCGCACGACCAGAAACTGGGCGAATATCATCAAATCACAAGCATGGGTGAGCTGGTCTGGTCTGGCTTTTGAAAGGCTTTGCTTCGCACATGTTAGACAAATTAAACGGGCATTAAAGCTGGAAGTTATCGAATGTACCGTAGCACCTTGGGCTAAGGCAGATAAAAACGAAGGTGCTCAGATCGATATGCTGATTGACCGGGCAGACCGAGTCGTAAATATTTGTGAAATAAAATTTACCAATGGAACATTCACCATTGATAAGGAATACGCTAAAAAACTGAGAAATAAAATCCAGCTTTTTTCAAGCATCGACGCCAATAAACGGAAAAATGTTTTCCTCACTATGCTTACTACTTTTGGTATTGTTGACAATGAATATTGCAAGGAACTGGTACAAGGCGAGGTGGTTTTAGAGGATCTATTTTTGGAATAATTTTAACTGACCATAGCTTATCTAGCATCGGCATTAATTTTTCGAAAGCGGAAAAGAAGGTGGAAGGTTATGAGGTGGCGGAGTTTTAGTAAATTACTGAGATTTATATTTTAACTTTCTCCACTTTACTTATTCATTCCAAACCTAAAACCTTACATTTGCACCAATACTATAATGGTATTTTTTCGCCGGGTAGTCATTGGTGCAACAATCTACCCGGCATTGTTATTTAATGGGACTTATTTTTCAGCCAAATAAATCTGTAGAAAGAAAAAGTAATGCAACTTCAAAAGATCATTATAAATGTTTTTGAAATCCCGAAGGTCTGCATTGTTTAATACAAAAGAACGCAGGGCTTCATCCATAGCCGTATAAAAATCTATGGCTTCCCTGGCATCTTGAATTTCAGCCAAAATCCGGTCACGGTCTCTTTTGGCTTCTTCTAATCTTTGTTCGTCTGTCATACTATAATGGTTTTAACCGAATAGTTGGTGCAACAAGTTATTCGGCATTGTTATATAATCTAAATAAAAAAACTACCAACTAGCCTCAAAGCCAGCCGGTAGTTTCTAACAAATTATTATATCAACCAACTCCAAATTCCCTTTTTCTTCGGTATCAAATCCTCAACCGCTCCATCTTCCCCCTTCAATTTTTTTCGCAGTTTCAGGTAAGTCTTGTCCCCCTCCCCTCGGACAAACTTGACGAAATTGATCTGGCCGATGATGCTGTATTCCAGTTGTTGGATGGCTTTCGCGCTGAACAAATTTCGATCCACCACACGCTCCTGCGTCACCAGCCGGAACAGCTTAATGTCATCCTTGATTCCCGCGATAAAACTTTCACTCAAATCCGGTTTATCCAACAATACTAATCCGGTCACTTCCGGCTTTTCCGAACGGGACTTGATCTTCACTTTTTTCTCATTGACAATAAACCCATACTTGCGGATAATACTCCGGATCGCCTCCACATCATCAATCGTAAATTTATTGTTACCAGAAAAGGTCATGTCGTCCGCATAGCGGGTATATCGCCAGCCGTACTGTTGCGCAAGACCGCTCAACTCATGATCAAGCGGGATGCACACGAGGTTGGATAAGATCGGAGAAGTCGGTGTGCCCATCGGCAAGCGGCCACGAAAGCTGGTCAGCAAGGCCAGATACTGCGCCGCTTTTTTGGTATAGTTAAAAGGGGCTGCCCGAAACAATTTCCGGAGCTGTTCCAGTTTTATACTATGAAAAAAATCCTTCATGTCAACATTAAGTACCCATTCCTTCCCCACATGCTGGAGCGCGTTGGTATAGATATTCCGCTTTTCCGAGGCATCGGCATAATCGGAGATAAAACCATAAGAAGCCGGCGGCATCGCCTGTAGGTAAACCCCCTGCAACAGGTAATTGATTTCCTTCTGGATATTTTTCAGGAACCGGTTCGGCGTTTCAATTTGCCGCTTCCCACCATTCGGTTTCGGCACATAAAACTGGAAGTACTTCGGCCGTTCCGCGATAGACTTTAATTTCCAGATCGGCAATTGCAGCAAGGTCGCCAGTTGCTTCAAGTCCCTAGCGGCCAACAGCTTTTTAGCATCCTGTTTCATCTGGTAAGCATCCCGCTTCTTCCTGGGTTTTGGCTGGAAATGATACATATTAATTTATTTTTGTAAATATTTTGTTGTTGATTTAGAATCTTTGATAATTTTTGCACTTCTTACGTTCCAGAGATTTTATCTCTGGCAATGATATATCGTTCCTATGGAACTCATCTTTACAAGAT
>JAHDGC010000819.1 GCA_020627865.1 Saprospiraceae bacterium
GCGCACCGTCCCCCTAATTGTTATTAAGAGCCAATAGTTAAATATTACGTCGGGCGAGAGTGTACAATCTTTTTTTAGAAGATGTTTTGATCATCAATTTGTGAAAAATTTGTTTCAGGTAAAAAAGCGAAAGTTATCATGTCGAAAAACTATTCGCGCATAACGGTATCAGTTTTAGAATTGGTACCGTTATTTTTGTGGTAGCTATTTGCCGTTATCCTAGTAGAGACGCCGTGCATGGCGTCTCTACTAGGATAACGGATTTTTTTTGTAATTTTATTAAAAAAATGGAGAAAACAACGAATCAATATTTTACAAAGAAATTAATGGTATGGGAAAAGACGGTTGATCGGCCGATGCCCTGGAAGGGAGAAAAAGATCCGTACTTGGTGTGGTTGTCTGAAATTATTTTACAACAAACAAGGGTGGAACAAGGCTGGGCTTATTTTGAAAAATTTAAAAAACACTATCCAAGTGTACATGATCTGGCCGCAGCGGGCGAGGACGAGTTGATGAAAATGTGGGAAGGGTTAGGTTATTATTCTCGTGCGAGGAATTTGCACTATACCGCAAAATATATTTCTAAAGAACTCGGTGGTAAATTTCCGGATGATTATAAAGCTATTCTTGCGCTTAAGGGGGTAGGTAAATATACTGCTGCTGCTGTTGCATCCTTTGTTTACGGTTTACCGTATGCAGTACTAGATGGTAATGTTTATCGGGTGTTGAGTCGTTTTTTTGGGATTGAAACACCAACGGATACCACAAAGGGAAAGGCTTTCTTTGAGGAATTGGCAGGGAAACTACTTGAGCAAAAGGCTCCGGGTATATATAATCAAGCCATAATGGATTTTGGAGCAATGGTTTGTAAACCTAAGCGTCCGGATTGTAAAACATGCCCGTTGAGGCGAAAGTGTGTGGCTTATGAAAAAGGGCTGGTTGCGAAATTACCGATAAAGTCTAAGAAGATAGAACGGAAGTCCCGATTTTTCAACTACTTGCAAATCAGTTCTGGCAATCAGGTTATGATTCATAAAAGAGCCGGAAAAGATATTTGGAAAAACCTCTATCAATATCCTTTATTAGAAACATCGGTAGCTCCGGAAAATTTTGACGCTTTAAAACTAGGTGAATCGTTCGATTTTTTAGGAAAAAGTAAGAAATTCGATTTGAAAAGAATGGCTGGGCCTTATAAACAGAGCCTTACGCATCAGCATATTTGGGCTTATTTTTGGGAAATTGAGCTGAAGCCGGATGAAAATGTGGAAATTCCGGCACCTTTTATTTTTGTGAGTTGGAAAGAGTTACATAAATTTGCTTTTCCCAAAATATTTAGCTTGTATTTTAACGATAAATCCTTATATTTAAACTTATTTTGATTATATCATCATTTTTTTGGTGATGCGTATTTTTTAAAATGAGCGAATTTTATTTATAATTTCATTTTTTCACCGAGAAAACACAAATATTATGATTAATAAGGTCATTCTGGTTGGTAATTTAGGTAAAGATCCCGAAGTGAGGCGACTTGAAAGTGGTACTGCGGTTGCAAAATTTCCGATAGCTACCAACGAAAACTATAAAGATAAAAATGGAGAATGGCAAAAGAATACAGAGTGGCATGATATAGTAGCATGGCGCTATCATGCAGAGATGGCAGAACGAGATTTGAAGAAAGGGAAACTGGTATATGTTGAGGGGAAATTAACACATCGCAAGTATCAGGATAAGGATGGGAATGATCGTTATATTACGGAAATTGTTGCCAATGTGTTGAAATTGCTAGAAAGAAGAGAGGGCGGTTCTTCCTTTACGACTAATAATTTTCCTTCGGAGGAAAGTGCGCCAGCAGCTGTTGCCAATGATAACAGTGCCCCTTCTACTTCTGTTGATACAGATAGCAGTTCTGCTGAGCCTACAATTGTGGATCAAGCAGATGATGATTTGCCATTTTAAAGTTCTTAAGCTTGAAATTTAAACCCTGCCTGCAATTTAGTGGGCAATGCATGTAGGATTGTTATTGTTTTAATGCAATCCTACCTGTTTTTATACAACTAAACATTCATTTTGGACTCCGAACCGGATAGTTTATACACATTATTAATTCCGCTACTCTCCCTGCCGTCGGTTGAAGTTTTTTTATTGTTGATTTTAATCGGCCTATTACTGGTATGTTCGGCACTTGTTTCCGGGGCTGAAGTTGCATTTTTTTCCCTTTCCCCGAATGATATTGAGAAGTTAAAATCTGAAAATTCCAATGCTGGAAAAAGGATCTTGAAGTTGTTGGATTACCCCCGACGGTTGTTGGCTATTATTTTGATTAGCAATAACTTTATTAATATTTCGATGGTTATTTTGTCGGATTATTTATTGAGGTTGCTAAAAGTTGGAGCATTATCTGAATTTTGGGCCTCGGAATTATTCCAGCTTTATGATATTCCATTTCTTTCGCAAGAATCCTTAGGGCGGGCATTTAGTTTTACGATTACGGTAGTTGGGGTAACATTTTTATTGGTTCTTTTTGGAGAAATAACGCCCAAGGTGTATGCAAAGATCAATAATATTCGTTTGGCAAAATTGATGTCTGGTTCCTTGTTTTTTTTGGGAAACTTGCTACAACCTGGTGTAAATCTTCTGGTAAAAGGAACAAGTTTTATTGAAAAAAGATATGCCGCTAGAATCCAAAATGGAAAGGTTACAAGCCGGGAAGATATTGATAAGGCTATAGAATTGACCGTACGGGATGAGGTGGACTCAGAGCAGGAGATCGATATCCTTAAGGGCATTGTGAAATTTGGAGATGTCATGGTTAAGCAAATTATGCGTACGAGGGTAGATGTTATTGCTGTGGATTTTAGAATGGATTTCAAGGAATTGTTAGAAACAGTAAGGGCATCCGGGTTCTCAAGGATTCCAGTATATGATGAAGATTTTGATAATATTACGGGTATTTTGTATGTAAAAGATTTGTTATCAGTGTTGGATGAACAAGCTGATTTTGAATGGCAAGAACTTATTCGCCCCGAAATCCTTTATGTTCCGGAGGCTAAAAAAATTAATGATTTACTAAAAGAATTTCAGGAAAAACGAATGCATATGGCTGTTGTTGTGGATGAATATGGAGGAAGTGCAGGTGTGGTTACGTTAGAGGATATTATGGAAGAAGTTATCGGTGAGATCAAAGACGAGTTTGATAACGAGAAAGAGTTAGAATATGAACAAATAGATGATTATAATTATATTTTTGAAGGAAAAACCTTGTTGAATGATGTCTGTCGGGTGGTCAAGATAGATACGACGACTTTTGATGATGTCAAGGGGGATTCTGATTCTGTTGCGGGTTTGTTATTGGAGTTTGTCGGAAACCTTCCTAGGAAAGGTGCCGTATCTAATATCCATGATTATAGTCTGAAAGTTGTGGAAGTGAATAAACGGAGGATTATCCGGATTCAGATTAC
>JAHDGC010000820.1 GCA_020627865.1 Saprospiraceae bacterium
TGCATCCTCATCCGTTTCAAATTTTCCTTCTCGGATACCATTATAAAACTGCATTAATTTGGTATCCGGGTTTGTCTTGTTATCTACAATCTCTATAGACTTAATCTTATTCAGATTCAGTAAATCTATAATTTCTTTGAGTCTATCCAAAGTATAATCTTTTATAGGGGTGTTAGCCTTCCCTGCATATATTCTCTCAATGTAGTAATGTGTCATTTGCTCAGAATGACTGTGTTGCCCGAAGGTGAGGGGGTTTAGATTATTCAAAATTAACAAAAAAAACAAAACCCCAAAGCATCACCATCCAAAAAATAAAACTAAGCCACATCATTTTCTAAAAACAGGTCACCACTTCCCCTCACATTAGGTAAGATTTCGGTGCATGTATCGTCTGCCTATCTTCTCTATCCACACATAATTTCCTCAAATTCTTCAATCACAAAAATAGATAGTCGGGGAAAGATGCTAAAGATTTATGTCCTTGAGTAGGGCTTCATACATCAATATATTTGCTATACAATCAATTCATAAACAATTAAAACCAATAAAAAATGACAACTATCATCACAATTTTAATCGCACTAGGTTTAATCGGAACCCCTGAAGAATTTCATACGCTAGAACAGCAAGAACAGGATAAACTAATAGAAATTGTCATCATGGATGAAGTAAATACGTAGCATAATTGGTAAGAAAATAACAAGGATTAAATGTAAAATAAGGAATAAGTCACTTTAGATTGCATAAAACAGCGGGTAAGAAAATACAAAAGTTTGTCCTTCCTTCAATCCCCAAAAACAAATCATATTTGTGTATCGCAATTAGTTAAATAGAAAATCATGGCAAGTCAAATAGAAACGAATAAGAAAAATACTTTCCGAGGGATTACAGCAAATTCATGCTCTAAGTACCCCATTCAAATGGATGTGCATGTGGTACTTGGCATGCCCTCAAAAAATTGCCAGTTTCATGGCATATGCAAAATTGAACCCATGCCTGATTTCAATTTGACACTACCTACACATAAAACCCAAGCACGACTTGTTTTAAATGAATCACAAGAGTTAGAGTTTCATTTTAAAAAAAGTAGCCTAACGCCCCAAATTACAAAACAGCATTTTAGTACAAACTTTTTTAAAATACTCGAACCTGTGGAATTACCAGAATTCATCACATTAGCCCTAAAAATCTCTTTCAAAATAGAAACAGGCTCATACCCAATTACAACAGATCGGGAAAATTACAAAGTGTGTTTTGGGGAGAAAAAACGCTCCGCACTAACACCATAACACTCATCAATACTGCACAAAATTGCTCCAAACAAACATATTGTTACAAAAATTATTAACCGTTTTATAAACAAACTATTATGAAAAAATTAACTGTAAAATCAACTTTTCAAAGCCTCCTTATACTACTTGCCATTTCTTTCATTGTGGCTTCATGTGAAAAAGAAAACATTGACCCCGACATCGCCCCAGAAACAGCTACAACAGAAGATCAAGTAATCTTTACACTAACCGATGAGCTTGACAATATGTCGGATATAGCATTGACCAATTACCTTGCAGGGTTAACGGACATGGAATTAATGAATTTAGGCACGACGGCAACTACAGATAATTCACAATCACGTTCATGCGGAAACTGGTCAAACATTAACAGTTATTGCACGTATATGACTTATCACTACTGCGCCTATTACAACAGATTCACCAGAAGAGTACTCCAAAGAAGATGGTGCGGCCCACCTACTGGTGGTGGATATGAATACCGTTGGATAAGCCTCGGATGTTGCTAGTAAATAATAACAATACCCTAACACACTTAATTTAATAAATTTATTTCAAAAATTTTAAAACGAACTATTATGAAAAATTTAAATTTAAGATTCGCCCTTTTTAGCATTTTCGCATTGTTTGCAGTTTCTATTTTTATGACTTCTTGTGGAGACACAACTGCAACAGAAACCCCCCTTTCAAATGATGTACTTACCGAAGAAGAATTGTTAGCAAAACTTCAGGCTGATGAAGATGCCGTAGCTTTTGGTCAAATTGTTGAAGAAATGGATCAAATTGTCAGGGAAGTACTCGACGATGATGAAGTTTCCGCCGCAACACTTAGAAGCCTTTACGAGTCACAGGACAACGCTGAACTCGAAAAAATATTTGGCCACACCAACATCGTAGAGCTTAGCGACAAGATGCAATATCACGCTTCTAAGTTTATTGAGAAATTTCCAAATCTGGAAGAAGAGCTTTCCAAGTTTGAATCACTCAACCCAGGAACAAATCCTTCTGAAGAACTTGAAATGTTCAGTAATTTAGAATCTAATATATCAGTTAGAGGTTGTGGATGCTGTGGTGCACATTACTGGGCAAAACTTGCATGCAAAGCCTTATGTGTTGCTAACGGAACAGGTTGCGCAGCTTTAACTGCGGTGACCGGCTGGGGACCATATGTTTGTGCTGTTGCCGGGTTCAGCTGTACAGAGTTTTGTGACTGGTACTATTGCCATTACTTATAGATCTCATTATCTATAATTCAAAAAAGCAGAGTCTACCAAAGGCTCTGCTTTTCTTCATAAACCTTCAATCAATTTTGCGTAATCATGAAAACAATTATCGTACTCTTCACAACAATATTTAGTCTTCACTTCATTATTGCACAAAATCAACTCATCCTCCAGCTTCACAGCGAGGAAAAGATAAAAGATTTCATAACAATATACAAGCAGCACACCAATAAAAACACAAAACTATACCCAAGCAAACAACTTTCCCAAAACCTCAACATTTGGTTAATCAATCTAAACAACATTCCCACCAACAAAGAAGCACTATTCAAAGAAATCAAAAGAAATCCGGCCGTTAAAAATGTTTCTTTCAATGAAGCCGTAGCACATCGTGCCTTACCCAATGATGATTTTTTCCCAGCACAATGGCAGTATGAAAACCGAGGCGCATTAGGTATTTTAGATGCGGATATTGACGCACCCGATGCCTGGCAAATCACTACGGGAGGCACCACGATTACGGGACAAGAAATTGTCGTGGCGATCCTCGACGGTGGTGTTCTTTTAGAACATCCCGACTTGGCGGACAATTTTTGGATTAATCAACATGAAATCCCTGACAACAATATTGATGATGACAACAATGGTTTTACTGACGATTATCACGGCTGGAATTTTAGCAAAAACAACAATGACATTAGCAACAATGAGGAAGGGCATTGGCATGGTTCTCCCGTTGCCGGAATCATAGGTGCACGAGGCAATAATGGCACCGGAGTCAGTGGGGTAAACTGGGATGTAAAAATCATGAACCTTGTAGCCAATGATAGTGTACACCATATCATCGAGGCCTATGATTATATTTTGCAAATGCGCAGGAGATATAATGAAACCAATGGCGCAGAAGGAGCATTTATTGTGAGTACCAATGCATCGCTAGGG
>JAHDGC010000020.1 GCA_020627865.1 Saprospiraceae bacterium
GGAAAAATAACATTTTTTACGTTTTTCTAAAAATTCGGTTAAAAGCAAATTTGTATAATTTCACTTTATCCAATACAATTTCTCCATTCACTTTGTAACCACTTTTCAGGTTAAACTTTTCGCTATCGTCTGTAATTTCTGCGATGACATAAAACATGTTGTTCTCATCTTTATTAATTTGGATAATCTCACCCTCCAGCACACCGAATTCGTAGTAGTTATAAGCATCCACTTTGAGGCGGGCTTTCTGACCAATTTCTACATCCTTCATTTCCGTTTCTTTGATACTGAGTTTGGCCAAAAAATCCGTCTCTTCCTCTGGGCTAACCACAACGAGATTTTGCCCCTTCGTTACGTAATTAAAATCTTTTTTCTGGTTATAGACAGAAGAGACAAAACCATCCATCTCGGAAATAATGATCAATTTATCTACCTCTTTTTTTGCAGAAACGAGACGTTGATTCAACTGTAAAATTCCAGCTTCTTCCTGTGCAAGTGTTTTTTCCAAATCCAGTTGCTGTGACTGAGAACTGATAATATCTAGATTTTTTCTTTCTATAGAACTGGACTTTGTATTACCGAGATTATCAAGGGTATTTTTCTTTTGTAAAAACTGACTTTCTAGCTGTGTAAAGTTATTTTTTTCTGAGAACCAAGCCTTTTCTTTCCGGTTAAATTCTTGCTCACTAATGGCACCTCTGTTGAACAATTGTCGATCTTTGTTGTAGCGGATTTCAGAATTGACCAGTTGTTTTCTAAGGGAATTGAGTTGCTTGGCTAGGGCTTTGATTTCCAGTTTCAGGCTTCGTTTTTGGGAACCGGCATCTGTATTGACAAAAGACAATTCTTTCTGTTGGATTTTGACTCTAGCTTTTAAGTTGTCCAATTGTTGTCGCAACAATGTATTATTTTTCTTCTTCAACACTAATTCTTTTTCCAAATTATCATACTCGGAAACGACTGCATCGTTATACAGCACCATCAGGGTATCTCCTAGGCTAACCTGCCGGCCTTCTTGTGTGTATACCCCTCTAATCTCAACCTCGAAAGGGGCAAGGTATTGCTTTGGAGCATTTTCAGAAAACAACTGACCGTTGGAAATGGTAGCCGTTTCCCGAATCGACAAGGTAAAAAACAAAGTAGCACCGATCAAAAGCGTTGTCATAATAATGATAAACAACCCTTTAATGAACTGCATCGAGTCCGGAGTCTTGTTTGCGTAAAAATCCATCTGTTATTTTAAATTCTTGGTCAAAAGAAATATGCTCAATCTTCATATGGGAGATAATAATGAAGGCCCGATCTTCAAAGGAATTAATTAACTTTTCAGCATTTTGCTTGGATTCAACATCATATCCAGAAAATATTTCATCAAGGAGAATCAGGTCGGCAGTTGTCATCAAGGCACGAAGTAGCAAAACTTTCTTACGCTGCCCTGTGGATAAGTTTTTACCATTTTCCTGAATGATAAAGTTAAATTTCCCTTTCTTTTCAGAGATAAAATCATAGAATCCGATTGCCTTTGCATATTGTACCAACAACTTCATATCAATCTTTCGTCCAAAGCCAATATTGAAAAGCACAGACTCATTGAACAAAATATCTTCTCCTGAAATAAAAACAATTTTACTCCGGAGTCGGTCTTTATTATAGAAATTAATATCTACATCATTGAGCATAATGTTACCGGCAGTGGGTTTATAAATTAAACCGATAATTTTACACAAGGTAGACTTTCCGGTACCGTTTTTCCCTTCGATCCATATTTTTTCGCCCTTAGATATATCAAGATTGACATCTTTGATAACTACCTTTTCTCCATCATAACTGAACTCGCAATCGCTCATGGAAAATTGTTCAAATTCAAAATTTACGATTTGGTTTGTAGTCGTATGATCTGCATAAACAGCTTTGTCCTCTGCCTTATCCTCCTCGTCTTCCGGCTTCAAACCTACTGTTTTATTTTCATCAAAATCAAAAAACCTTTTCAGAATAACCTTGTGTTCTTGAAGCGCAAGATTGCTGTTCAGCAAGCTACTGAATGCGCTGAATATTTTACCCGAAAGGGCAAGGAAAGTGATAATCATCCCCAAGGTCATGGTATTATACAAAATCATTTCCCTCGAAGTGAGTACCATCAACAGGATCGAGGAAAGTGCAATGACCATATCTGTCAGGACAGAATTGAATAAGCCGACGTATTTCGATTTGGTATGGATACGGATAAGATCGTCTATCCCTGCCCGAATTTGATTCGAAGAATATTCTTCAAGGCGGAGGGCTTTTATAACTTGGATACCTTCAATTTTTTCGATAAACTTGGAAAAGAAGCTTGCCTTTATAACATAACGTTCTCGTTCTAGCTTTTCAATAATTGGCGTTAGCACAACAAAAATAATCCCGAAGATCACCAGCACCCCCAATACCAAGATACTGTATTTCAGGTTCATCATCAACAGAAAAATAAAAGACAAGCACCCTGTTAGCACATTGACAAAAATACGGGAGAAATAGGAAACGAAAAATGTTTTCAGTTTCATCACATCACTAAGCCTTTCTGTGAGATCTCCCCGTTTGTACCCATGTAAATATCGGATGGAAAACGTTGATAGTTTTTTATCAAAAATCGACAGAAAATAACGATCCAAGGAATTGGAAAGATGTATGGAAATAAATTTCTGGTAGATGGAAAATGCCGTGTCAATAAAATAAAAGATGGCAACTCCCAAAGCAAAAACCTGAAGTACACCCAGTTCATAGGATGGCAAAATGTGGTCAATTAATATTTGATTGACGAATACAGCGACATAAGCAATCAAAGAAGCAATGATGGAAGTCATCAAGAAGATAAACCAAAGTTGTTTGAGGCTGGCAATACTTTTGAACAATCGCCAATAGACATTTTGGATGCCAGCAGTACCCGCCTCCATGATGGTATCGTCTCCTGTATTCACCGTGAGCAATACGGGAGCTTTGATGTTAATCTTATTGTATGTTTCTTTGTACTTGAGGCCTTCAAAATGTTTCGGAATGTGTTCCAGTTCCTGATTAAAAATAAGATCGTTCAGGAATTTTTTACTTGTTACCTCATCTTTAAAACCAAAATTTTCGGACAGATGGGTGAAGTAAGTAAGCTTATTGAAAAGTGTAACCAGATGCTGGTGACTTGGAGTCGTATTTAGTTTTATACCATGTGTATCTAGCTCTTCTTTTACCTTTATCCTCAAGACATCTTCTAACTCGATATAATCTAGGGGAGAAGAAGAATAATGTGCTTTTCCCCGGAATTCTTCGACCGTCAGTTGATACGGTTTCTCCCTCGCCGGATCGAGTACTGTAAATTTATAATTTTTTAGATCATTTAGGACAATGTAATGCAGCCCGGCACTTGCTTTCACAGGAACGATGCAAGGAAAGAATTCTTTAAAATCTTCTTGGTTACCGTTGATAGAGTTGACATCTAGCAGGCTGAACTTGGTTTTGAAACCATGTTCCTGAAAAAACTTATTGATATTCTGGAGACTGGCACCATCTTCACTCAGATAAATATTATCCTCAATGATGGTTCTGGAGATATTAGCATTCAGGATATTGCATATCGTCTTTGCTGCGCTGATACCACAGTCATTTCTCCGGACTTGTCGATCTAATAAATTTTTCATTCTCCCATTAGTTTGCTCATCGTTGTTTATTTTTACTATCTGACTTTCTTTCAGTCAGGAGGTTTTGGGACACCACCAGTATCTTGTTTAATCAACAGATATATTATCCAAAAATAATACCACAAAAATAGAGGTTTCATTGGTACTATTTTCCAGTTCAGCCATTCCGCCGCTCCTTAGTTTACCATCATACTACTGAATGCCTTTAACACCTCTTCAGCCGTTTGAAACCGTTTTTCAGGAGATTTATCCATTGCAATCTTTAGCATCTCAATAAGCCCTTCTGGAATGGCTTCGTTCTGAGGGGTTATTTTCTCAAGAACAGGATCAACCGTTTTGATATTGGTGGCCAATTCCCTCCAAGAAAATCCGCGAAAAGGCATTTTTTCATATAAAATATAGAAGGCCAGGACAGCAAGCTGGAAAACCTCGGAAGCATGGTCAACTCTTCGTTCTAGAAATTTAAAAGAATTTAAAGAAACCCTTTCCGGTGGAATAAAATCAGACTTGCCCCCATTGCGCAAAATTTCATCTGGATCAGGTTCATCATGATTGGAAAGACCAAAATCTATAAGCTTGACCTTATGATTTTTGTCAATTAGAAAATTATCACTATGGATATCTCCATGCAATATGCCACGATTTTGCACATGAGCAATGACCGCGAAGGCTTCGCTGATTAGGTCAAGTTTTTTGTTGAGTGGGATTTCATTCTTCTTAATGAAGTTATATAAACTGATTCCATCAATATATTCCAAAATCGCATGGCAAGCGTTTGGCTCTTCTTTATATTCGATCAACTGGCAGATGGATGCATGCGCACCAAGTTCTTTCATCAGATCAAATTCTTTTTTAAAATCCAGCTTTATTTTTTGCTTCACCTCTTCGGGCATATCCGGATGAAGGAAAGTTGCTTTTAGTACATACTCGGGATCAGCATCCTGTTCTTTTTTCATGAGATAAAGTTGGGATTTTTCTCGGATAGACAACACTTGCTCAACAATATACTCACCAATATTCGTTCCGATAGAAAAATTTGGGATGGGTTCTTCCTCTTGCATAATCATCTGCGCTGTTTCATCAAGGACTTCGTGCCGTTCTTTCATAACAACAATATCCCGACGAAGCATCTGGCGAAGAAAATTTTCTAGGTATTCAGCTATCTCATTTGGAGTGCAATTGGCCTCCTTTGCAAATTTTAGGATTACGGTCTCTAAAGTGGTTGCCTCTAAAAAGGCATTTAGGAAAAAGAAGGTGGTTGGATTGATAAAGAAAAGCTTATCTCTTGACAACTCTTTTAAAAGATAAAGTTCTTTGTCTCGTAATTTGATATAATCAGGACTGGCGTGGAAAGATGTTTCTTCTCCTTCTTCAATATTATAAACTTCTTCGAAACTTGGAAGTTCATAGAATGGCGATAGGATATATTGTTGTATCGTGTCCATAGAATAGTTTGAATTATAAATGTAAAAGAGATTAGAATGGAATTGTCTTGCATGTTTTCATCAAGAACTTTATTGAGATAGTTCCTTACAATAACAGCAAGACATAAATCTTACGAGTATGTCTTGCTGCTAAATTACAAATATTTCGGAGAATATTTAAATCCCAAATGATTTATCTCTTGTACCATATACCATTGCAACAGTAGCAATCACAGGCATTAGGAACAGGACCTCCGCCTCCATCGCTACTGCTAGAGTGGTGACTACTACTAGAACGAGAGCTACTACCCCAGCCGGCAGTAATTACTTTATCAATGTTCTCTTCCTTAAGATCGTGGATAATACTTTTTAAAGTTATCATAATATGTTTGTTATAGTGATTAAAAAAATTTGTTTCTGTTTAGAAGGGGAATAACTTTTAGAGAAGAGGGGAATAAAGACTACTTGTCTTGTTTTATCCTAAAAATAGGTGATAATACTTTTTTGGAGTAAGGGGAGAAAAAAGTATTGAGGAACATATAAGGATAAGAAAATATTGGTGTTTGATTCTAATATCAATTTAAGTCTTTCTTTTGAAAGATGCAACTATTAATTAAAATGAACACTATATTTGTTGTCGAATTTAGCAAAACAAAAATAAGACACAACTCAACTTAAAGTGTGTCTTACTCGTCATTAATATCTTTAATGACATCTTCAATTCAAGGACTAGCGACGGCCATAGAACCATTGCCCATTGCAGCAGTACCAGCTACAGTCATTATTAAAATCAACTTCGGGGATAGGAGTTGCCGTAAGACGAACAGCAGTTCTTTCCCTACGTCTTCTACGCCCTGCTTCCACTACATTGTCAATGTTTTCTTCTTTAAGATCGCTAAGAATGCTTTTTAAAGTTACCATAGTATTGTTTTATAAAAGTAAAAAATAAGGTTTTGTTTTCTGGCTCATGTTCTAGGGCAAAAATAATAACAAGACACAATTTACAGACCACATAAAATGTGTCTTGCTGATAAATAAACAAAATACCTCAAATAGTATTTTGATGCTTAATGATTATTCTGTCACTATCTCGCCTCCAACCCAATCATCACAGCTGAAGAAACCACATGTGCTACTACCAGGATAGCCACCAACATCTTCTGAGTCAGTATTGTTAGAATCATCAATAGTTTCAGAACGATCTCTGTTTCTTCTCCTTCTCCTTCTTCTTCTTCCACCCCAACCGGCTTCCACTACTTTGTCAATTTTTTCTTCATTAAGATCAACAATAATGCTTTTTAAAGTTACCATAGTATTGTTTAATTATAAAGGTTAAAAAATAAAATTTCGGTTTTTGATTAATCACCTATATTAGTCGTGAACATTGTTAAACAGTTCTATAAGGGTTACATTAATTTCAGTTCGTAAAATTAATGTTTTATTTTATTTTCCGTGTTGGAGTCAGAAATACTTAAAACAAAAAAAACAGCAAGACACAATTTATATGAAATGTATCTTGCCACTTAAAATATCTTAATGATAAAACATAATCATTATCTATCCGACGTATACTGCACTATCTAGTTCAATGTGAGAGCCATTGTAATAGTACATGTAGCCTTCGCAGTAATACCAACGGCATGTATCACAATCATTGTCGTTACTGCCATAAGTAGTGTCAGAGTGGCTGTGCCCTCTATTTCTTCCTCTACCTCTTCCTGCCGCTTCAACTGCTTTATCAATTTTTTCTTCGTTAATGTTACCAAGAATACTTTTTAACGTTACCATAAGTATGTTTTTATAAAAGTTAGGAAATGAACTTCTGCTCCCTTTTATCATGCCTAACCTATAAGTAGATTGCATTTATAAGTTCTTTTTACAGGATACTATAATCCCAAACGAATAACACTTTCTTTACTTTACCCTTTCCTTATATTCAAAAAATATAAGGAAAAAGCAGCAAGACACAATTCGCATGAACTGTATCTTGCTGGCCATTAAAATATCTTAAATGATATTTTCAAGTTCTTAATGGCTACTAGTGCCATCCGTAGTACCAACGGCCATTACAGCAGTACCAACCACAAGTGCGACCGTGGCTACCACCACTGCGGCTACTGCTGCTGTGAGAGCGGCTAGAGCTAGAGTGAGAACGAGAAGAGCTACTTCCTCTTCTTCCCCATCCTGCTTCTACTACTTTGTCAATGTTTTCTTCTTTAAGGTCACTAATAATACTTTTTAAAGTTACCATAGTATGTTTATTATAAAAGTTAAAAAATATGATTTCGTTTTTGGCATACCAATCCTACATGAACCTTATGATTCAATATATGTAGGCATAAAAATGCTAAAGCAATTACAATTGCTTTTTAAATGGTATTTATAAGATTAGAGTAAATTGTATCTGAGAACTAATATTCCCCTCTGAGTAGTTTGAGGCTAGTAAGTAATGTGTAAAACAAAGTTAAATCATATGTAGTTAAAATGCAAACTTATAACCATATTTTTCACGCCTGCAATAATAATGTTAGCAAATTATATATATATAAACTTGATAATAAAAACCATTTCTCTGTAGTTCAGTTTTTTACATTTTAAATTTAATAACCATATCTTAAAAATAAATTTATTTTACTTTCTGTTATAGTTTTGTTTTTTTTACTTTTGTAGGACAATAAATATTATAACAATAAATTCACAACACATGTTTGATGGCCCCTACATCTATAGTATAGATAAAAAACAGTTTTCGATATGGCAAATCAAAAAACAGGGCAATGAGATTATAGCGGATAATTTCTTCATAAGTAAAGGAACAAATCCTAGTATACAATGCTTTGTGGATGGTACTCATGGGGACTATTTTGATTTTGAATTAAAAAGTACTCTTCCTGTTCCCCCTCCTTCCACCTATAGCAGTGCTGACCGAATTTTTGCGCTAGCTGATATTGAGGGCAACTTTTATGCCTTTGAACGCCTATTAGTAGGTAATGGTGTAATGGATGAAAATTACAATTGGATTTTCGGGAAAGGGCATTTGGTTTTAAATGGAGATTTCGTTGATCGAGGCAAAAATGTAATACCTCTGTTATGGCTTATGTATAAACTAGAATATCAGGCAGCTGAAGCAGGCGGACAAGTCCATTATATCCTAGGGAACCACGAAGATCTTTTTGCCACAGGAGATGTCAGGTATGTTCATAAAAAGTATTTCAAGTCTGCCAAAAAACTTACGGGCATTTCTGACCCCGTAGCCAGTTTTATGGCGCTCAACAATGAAGATTTCCTTTTGCGGCAATGGATGCTTTCTAAAAATAGTATTGAAAAAATAGGAGATATACTTTTCGTACATGGAGGTATCAGCAAGAAATTACTGGCTACAGGACTAAGCATGGACGAGATCAATCTGTTGATTAGGAAGGTCATGCGAAAAGAACCGCTCAGCGAGAAGGAGTTCCAGGATAGCGACCTCATGTTTCACTTGTATGGCCCATTATGGTATCGTGGATTTGTTTTTAATTATAAAGGAGAGAAAAAAGATACTGAAGATCATATCCAAAATGTGTTAGACTATTTCGATGTAAAGCACATCATTATCGGGCACAATATGGTAGATGAAATCTCTCCGGATTATAATCAAAAACTATATAGGATTGATGTGCGCCAATCTGATGACAAAATAAAAGGAGAGGTATCAGGGCTACTCATCGAAAATGGGAGGTTTTACCGCGTTGACGACAAAGGAGGAGGGATATTAATATAATGGGGGCGCAATGTGTATTACGCCCCCACATGTAAATATTTTTTTACAATTAAAATTTAACAACTTTGTGCACTTGAGAAAACTCATCTTTATAGATACGAACAAAGTATAAGCCTTCTGGGAAATCGCCCAGCGAAATTTGCTCAGAGAAGACATCGTTCACTTTCGCAGTTCTTGCCTCCAACAATAATTTCCCTGTGGCATCGAGAACTTCAATATCCAATTCATTTACAGTATCCAAGCCTTCCACTTTTAAGGTAAAAAGATCGTTAGTTGGATTCGGTTCAATGAAGATACCTGTTCCCTCAACAAGGTCTACAGTGTTAACCATCATATCTACTTCTGCATCAAAAGAAAGTTCACAACCATAAGAACTTACAACCGATACCACATACTCACCTGCCGCCAGTCCTTCAAATACATTCGAACTCTGCAAAGGCCCTCCATCTAAACTGTACTGAAGCTCCCCAATATTTCCAAATACAACTACCGTAATAGAACCATTCATCATATCGTTTATTTCTGGTTCTGTCTGCGCGCCACCGCTAGCATCGCAGGTCACACAGAAACCATTCACCTCAACATTACCGAAATCTACTTCTTGCAAAGAAGCAACAACATCTCCCGACTCGTTGGTGATTTCATAGTATCCTTGCACACCTCCATATTGGATACCATCTCCAAACGAATCATAGATCCGAAACTCATAACAACCGGTAGTATCTAGGCACCAATGTTCTTCAAAAGTAGTTTGCGTGTCAGCGTCCGGATCATATGGTCCTCCTGAATATAAGATATTCCCATCTTGATCCATCAACTCCCAAGACGTCTCCGCAGGATAGTCATCTGTCAATAGACTAAAGAAATAGGCATCTCGACCAAGGATAGCGTCAAAATCTCTTGAAGACTCGTTGTTATTCGGTATTTCATCTGCTTCTCCATTAGGAGCACTCACCGTTACTTCAATCATATTTGGCCCCGTGAGCGGAGTCCCCACAGCAACAGCAACAGTTTCAGATGCTTCTAATGCAAGGTTCCCAGTCCAATTAACCGTCATAGGTGCACCACCATTAACCGTATAAGTTATGGTTGCAGAAGTCAGTGGAATGGCTCCAAAATTCGTAATGACAACATCCAACGTCGGTTGACTGCCACATAATAATGGAGGAGCGATAATATCTGCTACAGCAACATCATAACGCGGAAGTTTCTCCACCGTTCTGGTTAAAGAATTATTATTTAAATTTTCGTCTCCATCCAGCATGGCTGCAAGTGTAAATTCATATGTGCCTAGCGCACTCATATCCACAGGCATCATAAAAGTATAGGTATAAGTTTCGTCAGTAGCCAATGTAGCACCTAACATAACCTGATCAACAGGCATGCCATCCAATTGGAATCCAACAGAAAAACTATGGATGGTATCCACACCGAAGTTTTTAACGCTCATCATAACGATCTCTGCCCCCCCTAGATCCGCAGAGGTTACTGGAGCAACCAAGGCTATAACACCAATATCAATGGAATCTCTACCACAAACCACACTAGCATTATTCAAGACATGTGGTAACCCAGCGTTTGCATAATTCTCCATACGGGTTGCTTGTCCTTCACTGAACATATACATACAGGCATCATTTACATAATCCATATAGTTCATGTGCATATCGGTAGAACCACAAGTACTCTCCCCCACACTGGGACAACCATAGTATTCCGTACCTGATGTTGGCGTATCGGCGACACCATCATCAACACTACAGCCTCCATCTCCCCAAATATGTTCCAAATTGAGGTAATGCCCTAGCTCATGGGTAAGTGTGCGCCCTAAATTAAAAGGAGCTGTCGGGGAAACCTGACCACAACCAGCGCCACTGCTGAAATAACTATCATCAATCACAACCCCATCACCTAAACCACTTCCACCGAGCGGAGAATATCCTAATATTCCTCCACCTATATTTCTCACAAAAATATTAATATAGCCACTCCATTGCGGCGCATCATCTCCGTTTGTAACATTGAAGGTGATGGCAGGTTCTCCTTCTTCCACATTAAATCCGGCAGGGTGATTCTTTGTTGCAAGGCAAAACTGTATACAAGATTCGCCATTGTTAATGCCGGGGAAGGAAGCCGCCGCATTATCTGTCCAATTGGTAATATCTGCATTAACGCCCTGATAATCATCATTCAATATCTGAATTTGGTTTTCTGCCAGTGCGATAAGGCATTCCATATCTGGGTTACTGATGCCTTGGTAGTGAACAGCCATTGGCAATATCAGAATATTTTCACAATCTGCCGTACGTACTGTGTTTTCTGTATTTAAGGCTTCAAAATTTAGTTGTCTCTCATGATGTGCTCTGGCATATTCGGGGTTTTGGAGCATCTTATCCATATGAGCATTCGTTCCACAGGTTCTTTGTTGTGCTTTGGCTTGGATGCCAACCAAAGTAAAAAGAATCAATAAGATGGGTATGGCCAACTTGTTCATAATAGTTAAAAGTTTAAAGTTAGATTACTTGATTTTATTAAATGTTAAGCAAAAAGTAGTCAGGATTTACAAACTCTGCAAGGAATGATAATTCTGAGAAAAGCATATTGCAAAATTGGTCTTGCTATAATCAAATTCCCTTCATTTCAATTCAACGAAAACAAAGGTAAAAAAAACAACCCATATTATTTTTTGTAATAAAAAGAATATAGGGATTTAGCGGAATTTTGACAGATAGCACAAGAGAAGACAAAAAAAATCCTACACATCTGAAGGGATAGAGGTGTAGGAATTAAACATACTATGAGAAAACTATTTGCAAGATAAGACGTTTTATGCTTCCAAAAGATGGATATTAGAATACGGTTGGTATGATTTAGAAATCGGTATAGACAAAAACATTAGTGGTAAGGCCACATATGAATTATCTTGCGCAATTTCAGCGTTTTACGCTAATTATTGATTCCCAGATTTGCTCGGCAGCCTTATCCCAGCTGAATTTTTGCCGCTGTTTTTGCCCTTTATCAATTAAACTCCTGCGCTTCTCCTCATCCTGTCCTATCAATTGCATGGCCGATGCAATTTCTGTTTCAGATAATGGATCAACCAGTAAGGCAGCATCCCCTGCAACTTCGGGCATAGAAGAAAGATTAGCGGTAATAACCGGAACATCGCAATGCATGGCTTCCAATATCGGCAAGCCAAACCCTTCGAATAAGGAAACATAAACCAGTGCTTTGGCAGCAGCCATTAATACACCCAAATCATCAACATAACCTAGGAAAATAATATCCTGTTGATGCGGGGATTGCTCCCAAGCCAATTTTACAGCTTCCGTTTGCCAGGCCAATCTACCTGTTATCAGTAATTTTTCAGGAGCGTTGGTGTTTTGTTTGAACAAACCAAAAGCCCGAATGAGGCGATCTACATTTTTTCGGGGATGCACCGCCCCCACGTAAAAAAAATAAGGAACTCCGCCACTGTGTTTGTCCCGTATAAGTTGTTTCCCCGGTTCATTTAATGGAGAAAAACCTTCCCGACAGGCATTGTGTACAACGTCAACCCGAGATTCAGGAATCGCAAAATGTTTTAGAATGTCTGATTTTGTGAAAGCGGATACCGTGATCGTTTTTTCTGCCCGCTCCAAAAATTGGGGGATATACTGCTGGTAATATTTCCGAGCAGCCCACGCTACCTGCTTCGGATAATGCAAATAAGCCAAATCATGCATCACCATAACCGTTGGCACCTTGGACCGGAGCGAACAGTAGCCATCTGGCGAATAAAAGACATCGACCTTATATTTTTCTAATGCCTTCGGGATTGCCCATTCGAACCAAGCATACCACAATATAGCATGGCGTGCTGGCGGATTTAAAACAACCGCTTCCACATTTTCACCAAAAATATAAGCCTCATCATAAGGCCGGTCAAAGAAGAAAATGAAATCATGTTCCGGATGATTCGCAACCAATCTTTTCACTATTTCATAGGTACACCACCCGATCCCTTCCAACTTTCCTCTTAATAAAAATCTTGTATTTACGGCTATTCTCATAGTCTGGTGATTGGTTCTGTAGTTGTTAGTTGTCGGATCGCACTTTCTTGGCTTTTGATCATTAAGTCAATTTCTGTATGGATAATTCTCCGAAGAGTAAAGGTAAGAACTTGTGTCTTATACAGGAATTTGTGGATGCATTATTGTGATAAAATTAGTGTAAATTTGTTATTTACATATTTTTTATCAACAAAACTCGTATGCCAGCAGCGGTTTATTCCGTTATTATTCCCGTTTATAATAGTGAGCATTCTCTTGAGGAACTGATCAAGAGAACAACTGCCGTATTTATGGAACAGCAACTGGCTTATGAAATCATTTGTGTGAATGATTGCAGTACGGATAACAGTTGGAATTTGCTTAACAAAATAAAACAACAGCAATCAACCAATTTAACGCTCATCAATCTATCCCGAAACTGCGGCCAACACGTTGCTACATTATGCGGTTTGATGCAAGCTCAGGGAACATTTATGATTACATTAGATGATGACTTGCAAATTTCCCCAGAGGACATCCCCTTACTTATTGAAAAAATGGAGGATGAAAATGCGGATATGGTTTATGGTGTTTTCCCTCAAAAGCAGCATAGTACATTTCGGAATATGGGTAGTCGCTTCATTGCCTATTTATTAAAAAAATCTGCTCGCTACCAAGGAGGAGGCTCTTCTTTCAAATTAATATCGAAGCCCCTTGCTGATAAGATTGCACAAGCTCGTTTTGAATATATTTTTCTGGATGAACTCATTGCATGGCATACCAACAATATTGCTTATGCAACAGTAAGGCACCAAGCTCGGCAGGATGGTCGCTCTGGTTATTCTTTTTTCAAATTACTGGGCATGAGTTTTAAAATTATTCTCAATTACACTTTGCTTCCTTTACGCTTGATGATTTATACAGGACTGGTAATTTCATTGATCTGCTTTTCATTGGGTATTTATTATATTTATCAAAAATTAACCTATGGCGCAGAATTGGGTTTTACGTCTATCATTGTCGCCATTTCTTTTTCTACAGGCATCATCCTTTTTTCACTGGGCATCATAGGAGAATATCTCCGGAGATTGTATTTTACCCAATTATACAAACCTCCCTTTACCATTAAGGAAATTATAAAATGATTATTTTTGGCAACGGCATTGCACTGCACCGATTAGAAGAAAAACATATTGAGATGCTCCGTAACTGGCGCAATGCTCCTGAAATTGTGCAGCATATGGAATATCGGGAGCATATTACTACAGAAATGCAAAAAAAATGGTTTCAAAAAATAGATACACCACTCAATTTTTACTTCATCATTTATCATAGAGAGAAAGCCATCGGCATGATTCACCTTTCGGATATTGACCCTGAAAAAAAATGTGGCAATGTCGGCTTGTTCATCAGCCATAAACATTATTTGCGCTCTCTATTTCCTGTTGCCGCATCTGTACTCATGCTGGACTTTATATTTACGGTTTTACATTTGGAAAAAGTTGAAGCTAAAGTTAAGTTTGACAATGCCAGGGCATTGAATTATAACAAAATGTTGGGATTTAAAAGACAAGAAGAGGAAGAATCATCCGAATTTTGTAAGTTGTTGCTAACAGCATCAAACTATATACAAAAAGCAAATCGCATCCGGACATCGTTACAACAGTTATACGGAAAAGGGTTTGAGTTATCCTTGGATGAAGCGTTAGATGCTGATGTTGCATTGTATAATTTTTGGGGGTTGTGATTTTTTTAAGAAAAGAAAAATTTAGTAAAAAAACGTAGAGTCGCAATGGATTGCGACTCTACGTTTTTTTACACTTCCGCAATTCCAAGCGAAAATTCATAAAAACAAATAATGATGGATTCCTTGCCCATTTATAATATCTTTTCAAAAACGATTCTTTTGCATAAGGGAATTTCTGGATGTCAAATTTATCCCACAGATATTCATCCCTGATTCGATTAAATTGTTTTCTGTTGTACCAATAATATTCCTGATCTCTTGGTGGCATAATTTCCGCTCCGATATGAAAAGTAAGGTGAGCTTTGTCGAACAGTTTAAAGTTTTGTGCAAAACAAAAAAGATGGTGAGCAAAGGTGACGCCGATGAAAGGAATCCCGACACAAATATGGTCAAATCGAAAAAAGGGACAAAGGCTACGATGAAAAACGAAGCAATCAAACCCGGGGTGTGGTTTGCCCTTATCTTGATAAATTTTCTCTAATTGATCTTTTCGGGTGTAAATTGTTGAAAGCCGCCTCCTATTAATGATGAAAGCATCATGTCCTTTTCCAATAAACTCCGCGACACGGATATAAAAATCAGGCATCAAGCCAATATCCACATTGGTGTAGATAAAGTACTCGGCATCGGAATATTCATCCAATTGATTTATAATGTCTGCAATGAGGGGTAATTTTCTAGGGACACTAAAAGAAGCGATGTCCAACACGCTCCGTTTCAAGTCTGGGAGCTTTATGAATTCCGCAGGAATAATGTTATGATCTTCGGGATACTGTGTTGTAAAAAGTTGAATTTCAAACCGATTTCCGACTACTGTCTTTGCCCGTAGCATACTTTCAAATGTGATGGGTTGTCCCGTAAATAAATCGGAACTTTGATCTACTTTGACCGGATTTATAATGTGCGCAATGCTCAACATACGCTAATGTCCGTCGCATTTCCAGATCATATCAGAAAGCTCATGTCCTGTTGGTGCACCGGGTGCATAGTAGTAATGCCACCATTCTGTTCGGATGGGATAGAGGCTCACTTTTCGCATGGTTTCTCGGAGCAATTCTCTTCGTTGTAAAATTTCTTCCGGCAGGTCTTCGTAATCTTGGTGGGCTTCTTTCCCAAAAAAATCGAAAGGGGTTCCCATATCCAATTCTTTGCCATTTTCATCTACAAGGGTCAAATCCACTGCAGAACCGCGATTGTGCATGCTGCCCTTCCCCGGCGGGGTCACGTAGCTAGGATTGGGGACTTTATCCCAGAGTTTTTGCTGAATCGGACGAGGGCGATAACAATCCAGCATCTTCAATCCATAGCCTTTTTTGTTCAACAAACCTTGTGCTTTCACAACCGCTTTTGCCACTTCGGGCCGGAGGAAACATCTGGAACAGGGATACATTTTTTCTGCTACAAAATTATCGGTAGTGGCATATTTCATGTCTACTTGGATGGAGGTATCTAAGTATAAGATTTCCGTCCAAAGAGTGGTATCGTAATCTATTTTGGGGATTGCCTTGGTAATTTCATGAATAGTATCGGTTGAAATAGCTGTCGTGTCTACAGGGGGCATAACAAAACTTTCTACAGTTTTCTGGTCTGCATTATCACACATCAAACACAACAATATGCACACAAATAAAGTTATTTTTAGCAATAGCTTCATTTTACAGTTATTTTTTCACCAGTTGACATAGCCCTGCATATAAATCTTCCTTAACCTCTTTGAATTTTACATTTTCCAAGACGTTACCATCATCATACTTTACGGTCACTTTTTGGTTTTGCCATATGCCTCGGAATTGTCTTTTATCTACGGGTTTTAAGTTTAAGTTTTCTTCTAATTTCTTCCTTTCAGATCCCCCAAGTTGTCCTAATGCATTTAGCTGTTGTTGTTTCAGGTATTTATCCATTGCGCCTTTATCACTCATATCAACCCCAGCATCCATTGCCCCCATCATAAACGATTTAGCAAACCCCCAACTGGAAGAATCTTGCGAGCGCGTATAAGTTTCCTCCTTAAATTTGGCTACTATTTTTTGTAATTTACCTGTTTTTAAATATTGCCTTTCATCCAAAAACTCCATGAAGCAAAGTACAATATCTCCATAAGTTTTAAACAAATCTGCTTCTGCTGATATTTTGTTGGGCACCCAATTTAGCATAACTTCTTTAACAGCTACCGGATTCCAGTTTCTAGGCTTTTTCCCTTCATAATTATACATATAATTATAAAAGGTTTCCATTACAAAATCCGAATTATCCCGCATGGATTTGTCCATATCCATAAACTTACCACTCCTTTGGAAATGTCTTTTCCACTTATTATACTCTATTTCATGTTTTTCAATCCCTTCCTTCTGATGGATTTTCTCCATAACTTCATCCTGCATCTTTTCAGTCTCCTCATCAGTATCCCTAGCTTCACTGGGTTCAATATCTTCTACAGGAATGGTCAGTAGATAAGGGTATTCTCCCCTTTCATCATAGATATCAATAAGCTCGTCCGTTACTTCTCGTAAGGAAAGCGAATCCAACTCTAGTCCAACCGAATTTTTATCGACTTCTATAATGCGACCATGCCAGTCGCTGATATCTAGCGTTTTCAAAAAATGGTGCCTGATTCCATTTTTAAATTTAACAACATCTCCTATTTTAAAATCAAATTCATTTTTATTTCCAAAAATATTCCTAAGCATGTTACAATGATTTTTTTGTTCTTGGACTATTTTTGCACTGCTTACGTTCCAACCATTTTATGACTGCCTGCCTGACAAGTTCACGCAGGGAGGGCAAGGATATGCCGTTTTTACAGAACTCATATCCCAAAACGTATTGATGATTTTATTTTTTGCAAAAATTGTCAAAGACTCATTTTTTTTAATCAAAAATCTCCTTCAGATGTTCTTCTAGCTCAACACTCCTAAAGTTTCGGGCAATAATTTTCCCCTCTTGATCCAGCAAAATGGTATGCGGAATAGAACTCACCGAATACATCTTGGCGACCTCATTCCCCCAACCCCGAAGATCGCTTACATGGTGCCATTCCAAGCCGTCCTTTTTGATCGCCTTTTCCCATGCATCTCTTTTTTTATCTAGGCTTACACCCAAAACATCAAAACCTTTGTCCTTGTATTTATTGTAAAGCTGGACAACATGCGGATTCTCCCTTCGACAAGGGCCACACCAACTCGCCCAGAAATCAACCAAAACAACTTTTCCTCGCAAGTCGCTCAACTTCATGTCATTTCCTTCCGGTGTGGGAAGTGTAAAATCTGGAGCGGTACCACCAGGCATGAAGTTTTCTGCACTCTTCAACTTTTCTTTAAGGGCCATCACGCCTGCTACCTTTTCTTTTTCATAAAGCTCCACAAATGTTTTTGCATATTTTAAAAAATTAGGATGGTTTTTCCCTTGCGTAGCCGTCACGACCCCGCCCAAGGCGTACCGATAAGTTCTAGAATCTTTAGGGATAGTATTCAAAATTTCGTCTATGTAATTGGCGTGTTGCTCCAAAGGTATTTTTACAGAACTCAAGGTTTGCGCATATGTCTTGAATGCTTCAAAAACATAAGGAATATTGTTATAATCCGGATCAGATAAATCTACAAATCGGAAATATTCTCCGGCATAATGTTCCAAATCATTGGCATAAGTCCCCTTATTGTTAGGGAAGCTCAAGAAGGTTTCCAGTGCAGCAATTTTAGCCAAAAAAGGAGCCGTTCTTTTTAAAGAATCCAACAAATTTAATCTTCTTTCATCTATAACAGCCATTTGGGCTTCCATCTTCTTTATCTTTTCCGGATCACTTTTCACCCCCATTAGCTTTCGATAAATCTGATTCATGTTGGATTTATTCTGACCAAAATCCCTCGTCAACTTGGCATACTGATCGTTCATTGGCGAGTCTTTCACTTTTGCCCGACGCATATTCTCACAATCTCCCTCAAAGGATAACGATTGATCGGAACCCACCAACACTGATTTTTTTTGCCCTTTTTCTGGCCCGATATAATAAAAACTGTTTTTGGTTTCGGGAACATAAAAAACGAAAGAATCTTTTCCAACAGGTTTTACCAATTGTAGTTTTTTAAAGGCCAAACCGTCAAACTGGAAAAGGCCCAACTCCTTATCACAGGAAGTCACCTCACAAATAATAGGAATCCCTTTTGATATAGGTTTACTTTTAACCATCTCCTTTGCTCCGCCACAGGTCAAAAAGATCAATATGGAAAATAGCGGAGGAAGTGTATTATAAAAAGATATTATTCCGTGTTTCATTTTGTATTATTTTGCTACAAAGATAGTGGTTCTTCCGAGGGTTTTCCAAATTAGGAGCAAACAAGCAAGAAAGGGATATTTAGGGATCAGTAATGTCATTGGTACTGATCCCTAAAAAGATTAATGATTATGACCGTCGTGGCTGTGGCCATGATCGTGGTTGTGACCATCATGACTGTGGCCATGATCGTGGTTGTGACCATCATGACTATGGTTATGATTGTGACCGCCTTGTTTCTTAGGTGCATTTTTATTCACAACATAGTCCATTTTACAAACTGGGCAGGTACCGGCTCTTTTGCTTCCGCTCCCCTTACAATGCATCGGACAGATATAGGCAGATGTATACTCTGGCCCCGATTTATCTTTACCGGAAACGGTTTTACTTGTTTTGTCAGATGCAGTATCTCCCCCACAACCGGAGAACAGAGATATTGTGGCGAAGGCCATTACCAACAGCATAAATAATTTTAAATTTTTCATCTTGTATAGTTGTTATGATAAATGATTTTACAAATATTATTCGCAATATTGCTTCAATATGGGTATTATAGCTATTTTTATTAAGCAGTTAGAATCCTTGTTAATTCTTCTAAGTTGCTATCATTGTCAAATATGGATACAATGAGAATTTTAAATTCTTTAACAGCCTTACATTCCACTTCCCCCTTACTTGCTTTTAATACAAGTTCATACGCTCCTTTCTTATCAAGGCGATATTGCTCTAAAACTTCTTTAAATGGATCTATAATCCAATACTCCAGAACATTATGGGCTTGATAGTCTTTGAATTTTATGCCTCTATCATTTTTTGCAGTTCCTTTTGACAATACTTCCACAATCAAATCCGGAGCAGGAAATAAACTCTGTCCTTTTTTGAATTTTTTGGACTTAGCCTTATCAAAAAAGCATAAATCCGGTTCATAATCATTTCTTGATAATGCAATCATTATTTTTTCATAACCTACATACCCCAATTTGTATTTATTCACATAGGTACCTAGTAATTTATACAGGTTTCCTGTTACATCATTGTGCTCTTTTTTCACTGGTGAATGAATAACGATCTCTCCATTTATAAATTCTGCTTTTTCATACTCTGTAATATCATTATAGAATTTTTTCCTTTTTTTCCTTTCTTCTTCTAATTTCTGATGTATATTATTTAGAATTATAGGAGCATTGGGCAGGGACAATATACTCTTTATCAATTGTTTATTTGAAATTGTAAGCATATTTTAATTTTTAGCGGTAATTTAAATCTGCCTGCGTATTAACACGGTTAGGCAGGAAAATAAATTTTAAGATTACAAACCAAGCACCACTGTTTTTAAGCGAGTAGTTTCCCCATCAAGCCTTGTCCACACAAAATACAAATGATTTTCCAGATATTTCATAATTGGGAACCCACTTTTACGAGAACTAGAAGTTTTATCCACCATTACTTTCTCCAAAATTTTCCCAGATTTGACTTTCGCCAACCAAATAGCATCTTTTTCTATCCAACTCACATAAGTATACCCTCCCGTAAGCACAACATCTACCCTACCGATCGGCTCTCCATCATCAATCCGGATTGGTTTTTCAAAGGAAACCCCATTGTCAGATGAGGTAGCCAGTAAGACCTTAGGTTCTTCTTCGGACATTGTATACCAAGCAACAGCAACCTGATCGCCTGCGGCCTCAATCACTGGGCCATTTACCGGACAGGCTTTCATCTCCCAATTATCCTGATGCACCAAAGTAGGTTTTGTCCAAGTATTTCCAACTTTACGAACAATGGAAATATCCCGGATTTCCCCCTCCAAACGATCTCGGTATACCACTAGTGGCCCATCAGCGCCCATTGCCGCTCCCGTTTGACAACAATCACAAACCCGATTATCCAATTCTACATCATTAGAAACATTACCTTTATCATCAAAGTTTGCCGTTCGCAAGGTCATGGCTCCACCATGATGATTATGCCCGCCTTCGTGGTCATGCTTATCATGACTACCACTTTTTGTATGCCGTCCATCCAGCCAAACCGCAAAAACTTGTTTGCTATCAATAGGTAACATACTCACAAAACCGTGTTCCGCATCGACCTCGTCTTTATGCGGCACAAAAGGTGCAGACCAAGTTTTTCCACCGTCGGAAGATTGGGCAATATTAACATCGTAATCGTAGGTACCACTTGCCGTTTTGGCCAACCAGTAAGCAGCCATTTTTTGTCCTTTGTCATAAACAACCATACCTGGGAAATCTGCCCAATTCACAAACCAATTATGCCCTCTTGCAATCTCCACTGGCTCACTCCATGCTCCTTTTTCC
>JAHDGC010000821.1 GCA_020627865.1 Saprospiraceae bacterium
GATTCGGAGCAATCTGAAATTTTGGCGAAGTCAGAAAAGGCTTTTTATGATAAAAAACAGGATAAAATCGTTAAGGAACAAGATGTTTTCATGAATGAAATTTCGTGGCATACTCGGAAGTTGGTTTTTAATGGCGAAACTTTAAAGGATGCGCTTTCCACACTGGAAAATTTTTATAGCGTTCAATTAATACTTTCCGAAAAAACGATGCTGGATTGCTCTTATACGGCAAGCTTTAAAACCGAAAAACCATTGGCGAATATCCTAGAAACTTTTGAGGAAATTTATAATATTAAGGTGGTTAAAAGTGGGGGGAAGCGGTATCGGCTGGAAGGTGGTGTTTGTCCGGGTGGGGAGTAAATTGTCTGAAGCAGAACCTGCCTGCTTGCGCACGACAGGCAGGTTTCCTAAATTTGTGAATTTTCTGGATTTTTTCGGTCAATTTTCAATTAAAAAATCCTTTAACATAAATTCAACAATCGCCCTCCCACACCTCTAACTCCCGAGGAGAGAACCGCCACTCAAAATTGCTGAATTTGTGAATTTTCTGGATTATCCTAAAATGTTTCCTAAACTTCGGATGTTTAGGAAACATTTTAGTAAATCAAAATAGTTAATGCGAAACCCATTTTTAGTTTTTATATTTTCCTTGCTGGCATTTTCTCTTTTTGGGCAATCGGTACTCGATCGTAAGATTGATCTTCAATTGGAGAATACCAGTGTCTCAGAAGCCTTGTTGTTATTGGCTCAAAAAGCGGATATAGATATTGCATTTAGTGATCGCTATTTCAAGGATGCTCCAGTCCTCAATTTTGATTTCCGGGATAAAAGTATCAAAGATATTTTACACCAAATTCTTCCTACCGATAACATAAAATATAAATTCCGCAACGACCAACTTGTCTTACAAAAAAAGCGTAAAAACACTGTTGTAAAATATACCGTCAGTGGATATGTTGAAGATGCAGAAACGGGAGAGAAACTTATTGGTGCAACCATTTACAGTACTACCCATCAGCAATCCTGTTTTTCTAATGCTTATGGTTTTTATAGTTTGTCCTTGTCCACAGCCTCGACGGAACTGGTCATCAGTTTCTTGGGGAGCAAAGTTTTTCGATATGCCATCACCTTGGACAAAGACCAAGAATTAAATATTTCGCTTGATCCGGCCATTACCTTAAATGCTGTTATTGTCACACCCGACTCTTCCGCGCAAAAAGAAGGGCTTCACTTATTGGATACCGATAAAAATCTATTGCCGACCCATGTAAAATTAGCTGCCGATCCAGGCGGAGAAGATGATATTTTTAGGATGGCTCAATTGTTACCCGGTGTACAAACCGGAGCAGATGGCTTGGGTGGGTTACATATCCGAGGCGGTAATGCCGATCAGAATTTGATCTTGTTGGATGGTGTGCCGGTTTACAATGCGACACATTTATTGGGTATATTTTCTATTTTTAATACCTCCGCTATTCGAAGTGCAACTTTACTAAAAGGAAAATTTCCGGCTCGATATGGTGGTCGTATTTCTTCCGTTTTTGATATTCGCACCAAAGATGGGAATCGAAAAGCATGGGCAGGTAATCTGGGTTTAAGTTTAGGGAGTTTTAATGCTACGCTGGAAGGACCTTTTGCCAATAAGAAAGGTTCGATACTCGCTAGTTTTAGAAATTCTCATTCTAATTTTTTACTTGGGCCAGCACTACAACGGACTTTGCTTGGCGGAGAAGGAAGTGAAGAAGATGAAGCCTCCTTGAAATATCTATTCCGAGATATTAACATCAAAGCGAATTATCGTTTTTCACAAAAAGACCAACTATACTTCAGCTTTTATAAAGGCAAAGATGTTTTCAATGCAGAAATTGAGTATGAAGAAAGCGAGTTAAAAGAAGAAGAAGAAATACTTTTCCAAAACTACTACAGTAATGAACTCAACTGGGGAAATTTGATCGCATCATTGCGCTGGAACCACCTTTACAATAACAAACTGTTTTCAAACCTCACCTTAACCGGAAGTCAGTATATTTTTAACAACGAAAATCTGTTTGAAAAAGAAGTCCAGGAAGAAACGACCTCGGAAGATTTTGCATACTTTTACTACGGTTATGCTTCCGAAATTGAAGACCTTGCTGCCAATATAGATTTTGATTACCTTCCAGAAAATAATCACCATATCCGGTTTGGAGCAGGGATCATCGCACATGCTATTACGCCAGAGGCCAGTGCGATAGATGAAGAAACCTTCGTAGAAAAAGAAGATAGTATTTTCAAAATTAATCAGTTTTCTGACATCGACACCCCGACGCAACTGATGGCATGGGAAGGGCATGCTTATGTGGAAGATGAATTTATTTTACAAAAAAAATTACAGCTCAATATCGGATTGCGTGCATCTGCTTTTGTGCAAGGCAAGGCCAGATATGGCTACTTGGAACCGAGGGTAAATCTTCGTTATCCACTCGAAAAAAACTTTTCTGCCTTTGCCTCCGCCAATCGCATGGTACAGTATTTACATCGAATAAACGCCAGCGGATTGAGTACGCCCAACGATGTCTGGATTCCTTCTTCATCTTGGTTTAAGCCCCAAACTTCGTGGCAGTATGAACTGGGTTTCGACTTCGAAAAAGCACAAAATTATCATATCAATCTTAGTGGATATTTCAAGCAAATGTCTGGATTACTGTCTTTCAATGCAACTAATCCTTTCGCTGATTTCGAGGAAGATTTTAGTGACGAACTTATCGTTGGGGATGGTACTACTTATGGAATTGAATGCGCTTTTCAAAAATTATTTGGCCGTACGGGTGGCTGGGTGAATTATACTTTCGCCCATACGAAACGGCAATTTGCCAAGCAAAACCTAGGCTATGCTTATCCGCATCAATTTGACAGCAGGCATCAATTTAAAGTGTATTTATTTCATAAATTTAACAAATATTTTACAATTAGTGCAAATTGGCATTATCGGTCTGCTCCCCCACTGCTCCTATTGAGCGAAAATCAATTTATTGAGGATGTTTTTGCGCTTGACGTAAACCCTCCAGGTAAAAAAAACACCAAGCGTTCTGAGGATTATCATCGGCTTGATGTTGCCTTGTCTTATGCTTTTACATCAAAAAAAATGCAGCATCGTTTGAAGGTGAGTGTGTATAATTTGTATAATCGGGCGAATGTTGCTTTTCATCAGGTTGAGGATATTGCAGACATCAAAAACGGGCAGCCGGTTTCTTTTTTGCCGGTGTTGCCGGGGGTTGGGTATGAGGTAGGGTTTTAGGATCGTAGCTGTCTGAACCTTGATTTTCTTGATTAGTTGGTTCCCTTGATTTTTTGTCGGTTGATTTTTAATTGATCTCTGCTGGTTGTAATTTTTGTTTTAAGATATTCTCCTTTCCTTGGCATTCAGAAAAAATAAAAAAAATATCGTACA
>JAHDGC010000822.1 GCA_020627865.1 Saprospiraceae bacterium
CTACCCACGTTTTTTTCAAAACCACCACAATCCGTAATTGTTTTGTTACTTCTCAGTCAGGCTCATCTTAATTTTCTTCTCAAGATCAGCAACAGTATCGTTAAAGATAATATCCGTATCCATTAAATCTTGGACAGATTTACAAGAATAGATCACGGTAGAATGATCCCTTCCCCCAAAATTTTCACCAATGGCTTTTAGGGACTTATTGGTTAATTTCTTAGCCAAGTACATGGAGAGCTGTCGAGCAATAACGATAGAACGTTTCCGCGTTTTACCGGCCAACTTTTCTACAGGCAAGTCAAAATGAGAAGCTACCAAGCTTTGAATAAACTCCACCGTTATTTCCTTGGACATCTGGCTCACGAAATTCTTGATCACTTCTTTCGCCAGTTCAATATCAATTTCTCTCCTATTAAGGCTAGATTGTGCGACCAACGAAATCAATACGCCTTCTAGCTCACGGATATTGTTTTTAATATTAAAGCATATAAACTCCGTAACATCCTGTGGAATGTCTAATCCTTCCTGAAACATTTTAGACTCCAGAATAGCCATACGGGTTTCCAGATCAGGAGCTTGCAAATCGGCAGAAAGTCCCCATTTAAAGCGAGAAATCAACCGTTCTTCCATACCGTCCAAATCTTTCGGTGGTCTATCAGACGTCAGGATAATTTGCTTTCCGTGCTGGTGCAACTGGTTAAAAATATGGAAGAAGATTTCTTGGGTTTTTTGCTTATTGGCCAAAAACTGAATATCATCAACAATCAGAACATCTACTTGCTGATAGAAATTCACAAAATCGTTTACAGCATTATTCTTAATAGATTGGATAATCTGGTTGGTAAATTTCTCGGAAGAAACGTAAATCACGGTCTTGTTCTGAGAATTAGTTAACACTTCATTCCCGATAGCCTGAGCCAGATGGGTTTTCCCCAATCCGACATCGCCAAAAATAACCAGCGGATTGAATGCCGTACCGCCCGGTTGTTTGGCAATAGCGACTCCAGCGGAACGAGCGAGTCGGTTACAATCCCCTTCGATAAAGCTATCGAAAGTGTAACGAGCATTCAGCTGGGGATCAACTTTTAGCTTTTTAATACCAGGAATTACAAATGGGTTTTTGATATTACCCATGTCTATACCTCCAGGTGCTGGCGTATTCTGCTTTTTAGTAGCATTAGTAGCAACAGGCTCTTTCGTAACAACATATTTGTTATCCTTTTTTTGCCTTCCGTTTCGCATCAGAATCTGATACTCTAACCGCCCTGTTTCACCTAGCTCCTGACGAATCGACATTTTTAAAAGTGCAACGTAATGTTCTTCCAGCCATTCATAAAAAAACTTATTCGGCACCTGAATGGTAAGCGAATTGCGATCAAGACGGACGGGCTTGATTGGCTCGAACCAGGTCTTGAAACTCTGAGTATTGACATTCCTTTTTATCGTGCTCAGGCAATTATCCCATATGGAAACGTAATCTTTTACCATTCTCTATTTATTGCTAAGTATGTTTAACTTTTATATTACAAAAATAAATATGTTCACAATTATGAACATATCAAGAATCGTGCAAATATTTGCACCGAGATTAAATTTGTATAAAACATTTGAAAAGCCAGTTACTCATAGTTTTCTCCAAACAGATTCATTATCATACAGATACGAGTAATGGGGGAACACAAATTTGATAAAAAAAAATCATAAAAAAAAATTAGTAATTGACTCGCACATACATATTTTTAATTCAAATTCAACTGAAAAATATGTGTGTAATCAGAATGGTCAATTCTCTCTTTTATTTAATCAAATTAAGGATGGCTAATCCTTGTAATATATTTGTATGAAATATAAACTAAAATAGCAATAAGATATAAAGAATTAAAACCCAATGACTTAGTTTCAAATTAACAAATAACTACATATAATTGAGGGTCAAAATATCAGATTAGTGTAAAAAAATATTTTTTTTAAATTTTTTTACTAATAATATGTTTAATTTTAATTAATTACTTGATTTTTACAGGTTATACATTTAGACTTCCGGTTATGTTCAAAAAATACATCTAGCCTACCAAGCAGTAATCCTGCCCAGCCCGCCTGATTAATCAGTACCATTTTTCCGGATTTGTTAGCCACCTGATCTGGTTGCTCCATAAAGGTATGCGTATGGCCTCCGAGGATGAGATCAATGTTGTTTGTTTGTTTTGCCAATGTTATATCACATATCTTGCCATTTTTATATGTGTATCCCAAATGGGAAAGACAAATTACATAATCACAGCCTTCTTCTCCGCGAAGAATAGCAGCCGTTTTATTGGCTTGTTTAATCGGATCAAGGTGACGGGTTTCCCCGAACAATACAGGAGGAACAAGGCCTTCCAATTCTATACCTAGGCCAAAAACACCTATTCGGAAACCTTCCTTTTCAAAAACTCTATAATCCTCGATTTTTCCAGCAACAGGTGTATCTGAAAAATCATAATTACTGACTAAGAAGGGAAAATTAGTATGGGGCAATTGTTTATTCAGACCATCTAATCCCGCATCAAAATCGTGGTTACCCAAGGTACTGGCATCGTAGCCCATTTTGCTCATCAGCTTAAATTCTAGCTCCCCCCCGAATTTATTAAAGTATGGTGTACCCTGAAAAATATCACCACAATCAAATAGCAGCACGTTTTTCTCCGTAGCCCTGATTTTCTTGATCAAGCCCGCTCGCTTGGCCGCCCCTCCCATTCCAGCATAATCACTACCATCCATAGGAAACGGCTCTATCCTACTGTGTACATCATTTGTATGGAGGATGGTTAGCTTCATGGTTTCGGGGGCAGCTAATACCTCCAAGGGAAAACTACCTGATGAGAGGAACAGCGTGCTTCCGGCAGCTTTTTTGAGAAAGGAACGTCTTTTCATGGTGGTGAGTTGTTGTTGATTGGTTCGCATATTCTTGGCATGTTGATCACTAAATCCATTCCCGCACAACGAGCTCAAATGATTGCGAACCATCCGTTTTCTTATAAAATATTTTTATTGGTTCTTGGACAAGAATCGCGACAAATAGAGGTCAATTGAAAATTGACCGATAAAAATCATGAAGATCAGGTGAATCATATGAATCATGGTTCAGACATTCACGAATATTCCTAAAGGCTAGGGTTAATCCCGTATTTTTACCCGCCCCTCAACAGCCGCATCTATCTTTTTTCCTTGTGCATGCAAATCCATAGCATGGTCGATAATCAAATCCCTGACGAGGATACCCTTATCTTCCCGAGGGCGATCTTTCAGGAAAGCACACTGGTCTCCCCCATTGGCAATATAATCAGAAAGGGCGATATTATAGTTTCGGTTTTTATCTAGCGGCTTCCCATGCAACAAAACATTTACAGCAAGCGTATCCTGAATTTCAAACTGAAGGGAT
>JAHDGC010000823.1 GCA_020627865.1 Saprospiraceae bacterium
TTCAGAGCAAATAACTCCGGCTTCTGCTGTTTGTATGGATTTGTCTGGAGGCATCCTCAACAGTAATTATGCGCCTTATATTTTACAAAATTTGACAGGTGGTCAAACATACTACTTACGGGCTTCGGAAGACGATGACCAGAGTGCTTATATGGATTTATCTTTCCAAGCTATTGTTGAAAATGATGCTTGCACAGATGCCATAGCTTTGACAGGGGCTGGGCCGATAGAAGGATGTAATTTTAATGGAACGGATCGAAATGAACCCGACGAAATCCAGTGGACAGGAGGTTTCCATGAGGGAACTTTCGGTGGCGGTACGATACAAACCTGTACGGGATGGAGCAGTAATGAGAATATGGTTTGGTATACTTTTGAAGTGGATGCTGAGACACCACAACCGATTACCATTACGGTAGATAATGTTGTTTGTAGTGGTGGAGCGGGTGATCTCCAAATGGGGGTTTGGTATCAAGGAGCGGCAACAGCTTGTGATATTGAAAGTTATATCGGAGTGGGGTGCGATACTGGCACAGGAACTTTATCTGTAACACTACCGCCTGCTGTACCGAATGGTACTTATTATGTTGGGCTTGATGGTAATGTTGGGGCACAGTGTACTTATAAAATTGACAGTGAGCAAATACTAGGTGGTCCTTCTTGTGTACAGGATGCTTATTATTCCAATGCTATAACGCCGGGTACTTATCAAACTGGTGCAACGATAGGTTCTGATGGAACAGTTGGAACGGTAGATTCTGTTAACTTTTTCTCTAATTGTATTGCTTTAGATCCAGAATTTGAGGTAGTATTGGGTGGTGTGTTTTTAGCGGACATTGATCCTTGTGCAGCAAGAATTGGAAATGATTCCAAGCCGATTACTGCGGGCACTAATGCTGCAACGGCTGCTTTTGATGTAAACAGCAATGAAATTATTTTTAATTATCAATTGAAAGTGGCTGGAAAAACATCCTTGAAATTGAGGAGTGTCCAAAATGCTTTTGAAATGGTTGTCCTGAATAATTTTGAGCACCTTGCGGGGAATCATCAGCTGGAAATTGCCGAAATCCCAGATGGGATTTATTTCCTTGATTTGTTGACGCCTGCTGGAAAAACCATAACCACAGAAGTTACTGTCAAACGACCGTAATGTCGTAATGCTTGCGATAGTCGTACTGTTTACCTTCGTATTGCATACGACGTTCGTAATACCTAAGACATGGGGCTTGAAGGAATTTTATGAGTTCCTAGGAACGGCATGTCTTTGCCAGAGACATAAGTCTCTGGAGCGTTTGTAGACAATTAAAATATCAGCGGATTAAAAGCAACATTGTTTTTAATCCGCTATTTTTTTATCTTGTGCAAAAGTAAAAATGTCTGATACGTATAAAACTTCGTTGATTGGTAGTGGATTTGCTTTTCTGCTGGCCACAAGTTGCTGTTGGTTGCCTTGGGTCGCCATTGGTGTTGGCGGGGTAGGCCTTGCAGGGTTTTCTGCCGGATTGGAAAAATACAGTGGTTTGTTTATGGGAGCAGGCTTTGTATTTTTAGCCTTGGGCTGGTATCAGTTTAAAAAAAAAAAATCAAAGATGAAGGAAGCGAATATTGTTTTGATTTCCGAGGTTACATGCCCAGAATGTAAACATAAGGCCGTGGAAGAAATGCCCACAAATGCCTGTCAATATTTTTATGAATGTGAAAATTGTAACGTCGTTTTAAAACCTAAGGAGGGAGATTGTTGTGTGTTTTGCAGTTATGGAACGGTGGTTTGTCCTCCGATTCAGGCCGGTGATAATTGTTGTGCATAAATATACTAAAGGGCTAAACCTGTCTGCTTGACTCGACTTACAACTTAAACAGCACAAGCATATTCAATACTGAGTAAAAATGATAAAAGAAAAAATAAAAAAATTAGCTGCCTCCTGTGTGGATGAAATTATTGCCCATCGCAGGCACCTGCACCAATTTCCAGAGCTTTCCTATCAAGAAGTCGAAACCGGAAAGTATATCGCCGCCCAACTCGATAAAATGGGTGTAAAACATCAACATGGTGTTGCCGAGAATGGTGTGGTTGGACTTATTGAAGGTCGCAATCCTTCCTCTAGGGTTGTTGCACTACGAGCAGATATGGATGCGCTTCCGATAAAAGAAGCCAATGCGGTTGCGTATAAATCCAAACACGAAGGTGTCATGCATGCTTGTGGACATGATGTGCATACTGCATCTTTATTGGGAGTTTCTAACATATTGCACACAATTCGGGGTGAATTTGAAGGAACCGTGAAACTAATTTTTCAACCTGCGGAGGAAAAACTGCCCGGTGGCGCTTCCATTATGATCAAGGAAGGCGTGTTGGAAAATCCGAAGCCGGTTAGTATTGTCGGGCAGCATGTGCATCCACCGTTGGAAGTTGGGAAAGTTGGTTTTTGCCCTGGCATCTATATGGCATCGGCAGATGAAATTTATGTGACCGTTACCGGAAAAGGAGGACATGGCGCGTTGCCGCAAAATTGTATTGACCCTGTTGTGATTGCGGCTAATATTGTGGTGATGTTGCAACAACTGGTGAGTCGTAATGCGAATCCAGCCATACCAACGGTACTCACTTTTGGTAAAATTAATTCTACCGGAGGGGCAACCAATATCATTCCGAATGAAGTAAAGTTGGTGGGAACCTTCCGAACGATGAACGAGCAATGGCGAGGGGAAGCACACCAACGGATGAAGACCATGGCCGAATCCATCGCTAAAGGGATGGGTGGCTCCTGTGATTTTGGAATCAGGCGAGGATATCCGGTATTGAAAAACGATGAGAAATTAACAATAAATGCACGAAAATTTGCAAAAGAATATCTCGGTGCAGAAAATGTGGTTGATTTGCCGATAAGATTGTCGTCTGAGGATTTTGCTTATTACTCCCAAGAGATGCCTGCTTGTTTTTATCGCTTGGGAACGGGCAATGTCGCAAAGGGAATCACCTCCCCAGTGCATACCAATACGTTTAATGTGGATGAAGCTTGTTTAGAATTGGGAGCTGGCTTGATGGCTTGGATTGCGGTTCGGGAGTTGGGAGCAAAGGAGTAGTATTTCATAAAAATATTGATATTAATATTTAGGCTGTTCGCTACAACATATCCAAAGGATTGTTGTATAAGAAGGCTTGTTTGTTGTAGCCGAATAAAAGTAATGGTCTTCGACCGGATAAATAACTGGCAGGTTTACAAATGCGTACTTTTACCCCGCCTGCGTAGTCGGGTAGGTCTAGATACTTTTAGCTCTGTCCTTCTGCTTACTTATATCAATATCCCTGCTATCGAAGCGGTAATCCAGGAGGCAATGGCACCACCAATCATCGCTTTGAATGCCAAGCGGGCAATATCTGTTTTCCTGCTGGGAGCGATCCCACCAATTCCTCCCATCT
>JAHDGC010000021.1 GCA_020627865.1 Saprospiraceae bacterium
ATGATATTAAAATTCCCGTTGTAAAAATTCACTCTTTCGAAGGCGATGTGACCTCCATTATTATAGCCCTTAAACACGATGACTCCATCGACGCCAGGTGTAAGGGGATAGCTGAAAATGTCCACGATTCCGTCCCCATCAAAATCCCGAAGCAATACCCAATTATTTAATGCTGGAAATACATTACTATAAAAATGGGAATAAACATAGCGAGTCACGCTGCCAGAAGTTTCGGTTAAAAAAGCCAGAGAAGCATTCCCTTCCCTATCAAAGACATATAAATCATTGATACCATCAAAATTAAGGTCTACTTCGGAGAGTTGTGGATTATTCAGTCCTCCGGTAAGCGGATTCCTCAATTGATTTCCATTTACTTCAAAGGGAATTGGCATTGCGTCCCAACTTTGGGTATACCCCAAAATAGGATACAGGAATAAGAGGAGGCCAAAAAGTAAAAATCTTTCTTTAGCAGAATGATACATCAGGTTTCTGTTTATAAAATGTTGTCCAATATGTGTGCTCAAAATAAGCGTATCTCATTAAAATATAAAATAGACTACATTTTAATATCTATAAAAAGACATTTTCTATCTAAAACGGACAATTTCGTCTAAAATTTCCATAACTCCCTAAAATTTAATATCTTCAATTCTTCAAAAGGCCAAAAATTTTGTCTCGAATATCTTACACCAAATTTTAAATCTTAAAACATGAAAAGCCTTAAATTCTTATCTTTCTTTTTATTAGGTATATGCATTTGTACTTTCTCTTGCCAAGATGATGATGTCGCTGTCATTGATCCACCAGTTGATGAACCTACTGTTCATACTTTTACGCCTGGCCCAACAAACCAAGATGAGGTTACAGCCATATTTATCGAAGTCGAAGAGGGAGAAATTATTGAATTTGGCGAAGGGACTTTTAGCTTCACCAATACTATATCCATGATTAATACAAACTGTGTCACCATCAGAGGTGCGGGCAGAGAAAAAACGATCCTTGATTTTAGTACACAAACTGCCGGATCAGATGGACTTAAATTGACCAATACCAATAATATTTTAATCGAAGGGCTGACCGTAAGAGACACTGAAGGAGATGGCATCAAGGTGAACGACTCCGATGGTGTAACCATGATTGATGTTGGAGCAGAATGGACAGGGGAAGCTTCCGAGACAAATGGTGCTTATGGATTATACCCTGTTACGAGTAAAAATGTTTTGTTGGATAATTGTTATGTAAGGGGCGCATCAGATGCCGGAATCTATGTAGGGCAATCGGAACATATCCATGTTAAGAACTGTGAGGTAGAAAATAATGTAGCGGGCATCGAAATCGAAAACTGTAATTTTGCAGAAGTTTATGATTGCCATGCACATCACAACACCGGAGGGATATTGGTATTTGACTTGCCCGGCTTGAGTATTGTAAATGGGACTCATTGCAAAGTATATAACAATACTATAGAAAACAACGATTATAAAAATTTCGCACCAGATGGGAATATTGTAGGACAGGTTCCATCGGGCACCGGAATTATGTTGTTGTCTTGTAAAGAAGTAGAAGTTTATGACAATACCATTACGAATAATAACATTATGGGAGTCGGTATTATTAGCCAATTATCCATTGATTTATTGACGGGTGCTACAGTAGATTATATAGACTTTAAACCTTACCCTAATAATATATACATTCACGGGAATACTTTCTCTCGCACCAATGAACTTCCTGAAGAACAGACGATGATGGGAAATGCTATCGCCCTTCAGTTTCCAGATGGTGACGTTACAGATATTCTTTTTGACGGCTTTGCCGATCCTGACGGATTGAATTTATGTGCTAGTGTTAATGGAGATGTAAAAGTTTCAAATTTGGATGTTCCTAACATTTTCAGTAATGTGGATAAGGATTATCAGGAGATGACTTGTGAGGGAAATCCTCTTTCCGTTGTTGAAGTAGCAGTTAGAGATTGTGAATAAATTATGCTTAATCCTAAACTGCCTGCTGATTTGAAACCATTCAGCAGGCAGTTTCCTTATTTTTATAAGATGAAATCTACTTTCTTTTTTTATTTCGGATGTTTTTTGACGATTTTGTTTTTCGCTGCTTGCAATGATGACGAAACTATCGAGCCTGCAGAGCAAGTCCCAGATCCAAAAATGAATCTGGCAGCGATGCCTTATGACAATCTTTCTGACTATAATATTTTTGAAGGAGATATGACTAATCTTTCCCCCACAGAAGGAGTCATTCCATATGAACTAAATACCCCACTCTTTAGTGACTACGCCTTGAAGTCTAGATTCATTTGGATGCCGGAAAAACAGGCCGCAACATATCATAATGAAGACATTTTTGATTTTCCGGTAGGCACCATTATCGTGAAGACTTTTTATTATTATAATGATTTCCTAGACACCAGCCAAGGGAAAAATATTATTGAAACCCGTTTATTGATTCATCGGGATACTGGCTGGATGGCAGCACCTTATCTTTGGAATGAAACGCAGACAGATGCAGAGTATCATATTGTTGGTAAACAGCTTGAAGTTAGTTGGAGGCATACGGATGGTTTAGATAAAACCATTAACTATGTGGTGCCAAATAAAGTAGAATGTACAGCATGTCATAATATTGATAACAACTTGTTTCCTATCGGCCCTAAGGCTCGCAATATGAACCGCATGTTTGCTTTTGCGGAAGGCGAAAAAAATCAACTGGAAAAATTAGTGGAAGTAGGCTACCTTACGGCAATGCCAACTCTAAACCAAGTTCCGGCAGTACCACTTTGGGAAATAGTAGATTCTGGAACGACAGAAGAAAGGGCAAGGGCTTATCTTGATGTGAATTGTGGTCATTGTCATAATCCAAGGGGGCCAGCTAAAAACTCTGCCCTGAATTTGTATTATTTTGAAGATGATCCGCTTTCTTTGGGTATTTGCAAACCTCCTCTTGCTGCTGGGCAAGGTTCTGGTGGGCTTGCATATGATATCGTTCCCGGCCAACCAGATAGTTCTATTATTGTATATCGAATGAACTCTGTGCAGTTGGATGTTGCCATGCCGGAGATCAGCCGTTCTACCATTCATGATGAAGGCGTGCAGCTCATTCGGGATTGGATTGCTGGGTTGGACGGGGATTGTAATTAATTTTGAAAAAAACGTAGAGCCGCGATGCATCACGACTCTACGTTTTTTTCAATTCCTCTTAAAAAAATTACTACCAGAAAACCGCATAGATCACCGCTAGTATTCCGGCTACGGCAATAGCTCCAATATTAAAAACCATATCGGTAGCAAACAAACCCTTTTCTAAATGAATTGCCTTTGGATCTGCATCCACATCCTTATTATCCATCATGGAAATGACAACCAACAAGGCACAACACAATAAAAATGTGATACCCATTCTGTCGATAAAAGGTAAATTGGGCAAACCGAATTTCATGGCAATGGACAATGGGATGGACAAAATCACCACCCAGAAAGCAGCATTAGCAGAGGTCTTTTTCCAGAAGAAACCAAAGAGGAAAATAGCGACCACACCCGGACTAATAAAGCCAGTATATTCTTGAATGTATTGGAAAGCCTGATCTAATGCTCCCAAAGCAGGAGCAACCATACAGCCGACTAACAATGCTATTGCAGCGGCAATTTTCCCTACTTTCACCAGATGTGATTCTGAGGCGTTGTTTTGCTTGAAGAGTGGTTTATAGATATCTAAAGTAAAAATCGTAGATGTACTGTTAATCATGGAACTCAAAGAAGAGCCAATGGCTGCAATTAAGGCCGCAAAAGTGAGTCCTTTAAAACCAGTCGTTACATAATTGTTGAGGACCCAAGGATAAGCCTGATCTGGTTTGGCGATGTCTGCCCCAATGACGAAGGCGGCAATACCTGGGATAACGACGATTAGGGGTAATAATATTTTCACAAAAGCGGCAAAGATAGTTCCGCGTTGTGCCTCCTGCAAACTTTTCGCACCTAATGCCCTTTGGATGATGTATTGGTTGTTACCCCAATAGTAAATATTAGCGATCCACATGCCTCCTATCAACACACTGATGCCCGGGAGATTTTTATATTCTGGATGGGATTTATCCAAGATCATATCAAACTTTTCTGGTGCCTTTTCATACAAGGCGGACAGTCCGCCCATGAAACTTCCTTCCATTGCGGTAAGCACCAGATAACTCGCCAATAGTCCTCCAAAAAATAAGACGATTACCTGAATAACATCTGTCCATACAACTGCTTTCAATCCTCCAAAAATGGAGAAAGATGCGGCGTAAAGTGCTAGGCCAACGATACCATAAATCAAGGAAACACCGAGAATGGTTTCTATGGCTAACGCTCCAAGATATAATACTGAAGTAATGTTGACAAAGACAAAAAGCAGTACCCAGAAGACAGCCATTCCGGAACGGACTCGACTATCAAATCGTTGTTCCAAAAATTGCGGCATCGTGTAAATACCTTGTTTTAAAAAAATGGGTAAGAAGTATTTTGCAACCAAAACCAGTGTTATGGCAGCCATTAATTCATAAGAAGCAATCGCCATTCCCACAACATAACCAGATCCAGACATCCCGATAAATTGCTCCGCAGAAATATTGGATGCTATCAGGGAGCCACCAACCGCCCACCAAGGCAATGATTTACTAGCGAGAAAATAATCTTGGGTGGTACCATCTCCTTTTTTCAGGGAGAGGCCGATGCCGATACCGATCATGATTAATAGGTATCCGAAAAAGACAAAAATGTCCGTGTTTGAAAATTGATCCATAATACGTTTTGTTTTGAGGGTTGGTCAATGGGTAGTTTGTGATTAGTCGATTAGTGACTAATCACAAACTCCTACAAACTTATTTTCTCTTTTAGTCCATCAATTTGAAAGGTAAAATCTCCCGGTTCAAAAACCCATTTATTATCCTGTCCAACAAAGGAAAGATTTTTTTTATGAATAGTAAACGTAACCTGTTTCGTTTCTCCGGGATCGAGTTCGATTTTATCAAAGGCACGAAGTCGTTTTACAGATGGTGTGATACTAGCAACCTCATCCGTGACATAAAGTTGTACAACTTCTTTGCCTTTCCGCGCACCGGAATTGGTGACATCTACCGTAGCCTTAATCCTATCTTTTTCGATAGCAGTTACATTTAAATTTTTATAGGTAAAGGTCGTATAACTGAGTCCAAAACCAAATTCAAATTGAGGATCAAACCCATTCATCGTAAAATCTCTACGGACGAGGTCTGTTCCTTTGTGGTCATAAGTCAGCAAATCATTGGAGAATTTTGGATAAGTAATCGGAAATTTTGCAGAAGGGTTCACATCTCCAAACAATACATTAGCGAAAGCTTCTCCCCCTTCATTCCCCGGCAAAAAAGCAACTAGAATAGCAGCAACCTTATCTACAATTTCACGAATAATCCGAGGACGCCCCTCTACTACTACAAGCACAACTGGCTTTCCGGTTTTAGCAAGCGCGTTCACCATCTTTACTTGTGCCGCCTCTAAATCCAGATCATCGATATCGCCTGGCTTCTCGGTATAGGGTTGTTCCCCAATACAGGCGATGATGACATCTGCATCGGTTGTATTGGCGGTTTTCCAATCTTTCTGGTAAGTAACATTTGCCTTGCCAATTTTATTTTCAATAGCTTGCAAAATGGTTGCCTTTCCGGGTGTATTGTACTTTTCATTATCCCCTTGCCAAGTTCCCGTCCATCCTCCGTTCAGGACATTGAGCGAATTAGAGGACGGCCCAACAACTAACACTTTTTTCTTCCTATGCAATGGAAGCATATTGTTTTCATTCTTAGCTAAGATGATACTTTCTTCCGCAGTTTGAAGGGCAGCTTTACGATGTTTCTCAGAGGCAAAATCAGGAAATTCTTTATAAGAATGAAATGGTTCGTCAAACAAACCCAGTTCTTTTTTCAAAGTCAAAATACGTTTGACCGCCTCATCAATCCTATCCATAGAGACAACGCCTTCCTCCACAAGCTCCATCAATAATTTCACGAAAGAGACATCCATCGGCACCATAGCCATATCTATACCTGCATTGATTGAAATCCCGATAGCTTCTTTGAAATCTTTGGCGACACGATGCCTTGAAACCAAATACCCGATGTCTTCCCAATCCGTTACGGCAAGTCCATTAAAACCCAAATCTTTCCTAAGCAAATCCGTCAAAATTCGTTTATCGGCATGTACCGGAATGCCATTTAGTTCTCCACTACAAATCATGATGGTCTTTGCACCTTGATCTATAGCCGCTTTAAAAGTTGGAATAAAATATTCTTGTAGCTGTCGATCTGGAATCCAAGCCGGACCACGATCTTTCCCGCGTAGCGTTACACTATACCCAAGGAAATGTTTCATGCAGGATGCAACTTTTGTTTTATCCGATACATCATTACCTTCCATACCAAAAATAAAACGCTTGCCCATTTCGGAAGCAAGAAAAACATCCTCCCCATAGGTTTCCCAAAGACGAGGCCAGCGGGCATCTCGCCCAATATCCAATACTGGAGAAAAACTCCAAGGGATACCAGAAGCACGGGTTTCGTAGGCCGTAACCTCTCCGCATGTTTCTGCAAGTTCAAGATTCCAAGTAGAAGCTTGCCCAAGTTGTTGCGGAAACAAGGTTGCTTCTAGTGTATAATTGGTACCATGAATCGCATCAATACCATAAAGTATAGGGATACCTGAATCTTTTTTATTTTTAGCGTAGTCCTGAATAGTACTGTGAATCTCTTCCCAATATTCTTTGGAGTAAGCATGTCCTCCAACATTGAGGATAGAACCTACTCGATTCTCGACCAACACATTTTCTAGCTTTTTTTTATCAAACTCATGCGGCTCCTTCAAATTATAAGGCGCACCAACTGAAAGCACATCAATCGCTAACTGTGTCATTTCCCCTACTTTGTCTTTCAAGGTCATTTTTGACATCAGTGCTTCAACAAATTGATCCATATCATTGTTTTTAACATTAATTTCACGCTCATTCTGGAATGAAGAAAAAAGGAAAGCTCCAGAAATTAACAACAATAATACATATTTATTTATTTTTCTCATCTTAAAAAAGATTAAAAGTTAGCAGTTTGTCAATAAGGAGGTATAAAATTAGGGTTTTATTTTTATTTTAGGTTAAAAATAAAGAAAAATCTGCATATAATTATATTGAATTAGAACTGAGGACAGCCTGAAATTGCAACCTTATGCGTTGGCTGACATCATAACGTATTAGCTAAACATTACGACACCTACTGAAAAACTCTGATGTAATCCACAATCATTCTCTGCGGGAACACGGTAGTAGCATCCGGATTCCCCGGCCAATCTCCCCCAACCGCGACATTGAAAATAAAAAAGAAAGAATTATTGAAAGGCCATGCTGCTCCACCAAGATCAGCTGGGGTTAAATCATAATATTGAACACCATCTCGAAGCCACTGAATCGAATTTTCTTTCCAGATAATGGAATAGACATGAAACTCATCGCTGAAACTTTGACCCGGGAGAAATGAAGTCCCTCCCTGAAAAGCATGCTCGGCAGGGTTAGCACCATAGTGTGCTGTTCCATATACGATGGAAGGCTGATGCCCCACCAACTCCATGATGTCAATCTCCCCACAAGACGGCCAACCATCATCATAAAAGTTTCTCCCCAACATCCAAAGTGCCGGCCAGATGCCCCTACCCTTTGGTAACTTAGCCCGGATGTCAATTCTGCCATACTGAAATTCTTTTTTCCCAGCAGTAATCATTCTAGCTGATGTAAAAGGATTATTCCCTATTTGCTCCTCCTTAGCTTCTATCACTAAGTATCCAGAAGAGGTAAAACTATTTGTCGGCCTGTCGGTATAATATTCCAGCTCATTATTTCCCCAGCCGTGTCCACCAATTTCATGTGTCCAACACTCGGGATCAATAGCATCCCCATCAAATTGATCTTCCCATACCAATTCGTACCCAAGGTAAGTTTCAGGTGAATCTGGGCCAGTATCATCAACGGCCAAACCTTCATCATCATTCTTAATGGTTAAAATACCAGTGGTCGTAATGAGCTTCCCATAGACGGGGTCGGATAAAACCAGCTCGAATTGTTCGTCTGGCTCTGCCACTACATCATTTACAATGTTGACGGTAATGGATTGTTCTGTTTCTCCTACTGGAAAAGTTAAGGTTCCAGATTGGGCTTCGAAGTCCAAGTTTTCTTCTGCAGAAACTAAATCTCCATCATATTGTTTTATAATATAATTAACCTTAACCTCCGTGTCATACGCCCAGCTCAATTTCACATTGGCCAGTAGTACTCCTTCACTTTCTGAGATCGTAGCATCTTGGGCAGAAATCCTCGGGAACTGGACAAGGTCTGTGTAAGGCCCCGCTTCTTCTTTACAAGAAAAAAAACAAAGCAGAGCAAAGAAAATTACAACAATATTTTTACAAAAAAAGTTATAGGTAAATTTTGGCATAATATATTAGTGTTTTGTTGATAAAAAACTGGAGTCGTCACCTTTTATTCGGCAACAAATGTCAAAGTAAAAAATCCGGGATCGCCAGAATCGCAATGTTTAATTGGGGCAAGCAAAACCAACTGTTGTGCTGTTACGGAAATAATATCATAAGTTGGTCCAGAATCTTCTACCCCCATCCATGAACCATCCGCAAGTAAAACAATTCTATCGGTGCCTTCGTATCCGCCACCGGGCAAATAATCGAATGTAGCATCTGCCGGAACTGGATACCCCGCCACTTCAATGTATCCTTGACATGCAGAAAAAGAACTGCCATTATTTTGATAATCAAAAACACTATTTTCTATATCTAGGCACCATTGGTCATCCAACTGGGTAGGCTCTAATCCACTAGAAGCAAACCATGCACTAGACAATGGTTCTGGGCCTACACTTACAGAACCAGCAGCGTTAGAAAGTCGCCAACACTTTGTTGTACAGTTATCCGTAAGGTTAACTAAATCTTCCGAACAGGCCAAGGGAGCATCTTCTGCAACCATCACCGTTTGTTCCCTGTAGTTGGTACCATTTCCATCAGCGGCAGTAACATGCAAGGCAATAGTATAGGTTCCTTGTTTAGCATAGAAAACAGTATCCTGTTTCAAGGTGCTCGTCTTGGGTGTGGCTTCGTTCCCGAAATCCCAAAGATGCGAAAAATTTCCTGACGATAAGTCCGTTACCACAAAGCGATTAGGATCATCGGGTAATGCTTCGACGGAAAAATCTGGCTCGGGAGGAACAGGGCCAGTCAAGGAAAAGTCTTCGGACTCATTACAACTCAAGCATAGGCAAAAGCATATTATTATTGTGGAGTAATAAGCGATAGCCGTTGCCATATAGCCCTTTTGAGTGTTTTTAATTTTATATGGAAATATGAATTTCATGTATTGTTTTTTTAGTGTTTTCCTCTGAATTAGTATCCTGGATTTTGTATATATACGCCATTGGATTTAATGATTTCAAATTCTGGGATGGGGAGAAAATTGTGAACGCCTTCGACATACCCCAATGGGCCCAATTCTTCCTGTGCACGCTTTGTTCTGACAAGGTCTACAAAACGATGTCCCTCAAGGGCTAACTCTACCCTTCTTTCGTGATAAATGGCATCCAACAAATCTTGCCCAGAAGCAGTAACGGGATCAAGTTCAACCCTTGCCCTAACTTCATTTAAACTCATCTTGGCTGCGGACTCATCCCCTGTTTGGTAAGCTGCCTCCGCATGCAACAACAACATATCTGCATATCGAATCACCCTATCATTTGTTCCGCCATTGGGATTGGGATCACCAAAAGGAGCTTCTTCGCTTTTAGAGTTGAAGGATTTTCTATTGTAATAATCGTGAGGAAAACCGCCAGTAGCATCTTTGGTAAAGACCCCGCGATCTCCCATATCATCTCCTTCTCTGAAAACAGTATAGAATAATCTTGGATCTTCAAAACCTTCGGCAAAAAATTCGTCAACCAAATCCTGTGTCGGAATATTGAAACCATATCCCTCAAACTGTCCTCTTGCCCTTTGGAATACGTTGGAGAAAGTTCCTTCATTGGCATTGTTGCGCCCCCAGTTTCCCCCGGAAGCATTCATGTACTGGATCTCAAAAATAGACTCTGGGCCATTCTCACCGGCTTCGGTAAAAATAGAACCATAGTCGATCGCGAGTGTATATTCTCCGGAGTTGATCAAATCATTTAAAACAGACAAAGCATCTCCCCAATTATTTTGGTAGGCGTATGATTTTGCCAACAATGCTTGTGCAGCTCCTTTCGTGATGCGTCCCAAATCTTCTATGGGATACTGACTCCGCAAAGGTAGTACATTAATCGCATCTTGCAAATCGGCCGCTATAAAAGGCCAAATCTCCGCTGGGGTGTTTTGTGGGATATTATATTCGCTTGGCAATAGCACATGATCGACCAAGGGTGCGTTTCCAAAGAGTGTTACTAAGTTATAATGAAACCATGCACGGATAAATTTTGCCTCTCCGATAATGGCATTTTTCTTACTTTCATTCATTTCAATTTCAGGCACCTTTTCTATCACTTTATTGGCGCGATAAATACCTTCATAATTGGCTTCCCATTCTGCCTGCAGATACTCTGTGTTGGTCAAGCCTTGGAAGGATTCCAGTTGTTTGAGTTCAAACTGATCGTTGTCTCCTTCGCCACCTTTTTCGGTATCGTCCGACATCATGTCTCCCCAAAACCAACGGAAATGCCCGCCCGGGGTCATTTCAAATTGCAGGGCAGCATAAGCCGCATTGACAGCGGCAATAGCATCAGCTTCTGTTTGATAAAAATTATCTTCTACAGAACCGATAATGGGTTCTCTTTCGAGAAAGTCCCCTACACAAGAAGGTAGGAGAAATATTGTTATGATGAGTGGTATATATTTCATGATATTGTTTTTCCTTTCAATTGTTGGTAGAGACGGATTGTAATCCGTCTCCTATTAATTGTATCTGTTTGTAGATTAAAACACAATTTGTAGACCGCCTAATATTGTTTTTGCTTGTGGATAAAAACCACGATCTATTCCGACATCCAAAGGCCCTGTTGCCCCAACCTCTGGATCAAAACCGCTATAGTTCGTAAAGGTCAACAGATTCTGTCCAGAGATATAAATCCGGAATTTTTCAAAATTGATTTTATCTAAAAGGCTCGCGGGTAAAGTGTAGCCCAACTGTATATTCTTAAGGCGTAAGTAAGAACCATCCTCGATGAAACGATCAGAAACCCGAGTGTTTTGATTCGGATCAGTAAGGCTTACACGGGGTTCAAAGTTTGAAGTCCCCTCGCCCGTCCACCTGTTCAAAATGGAGGCTGGTCGATTTCCGCCGATCTTATCATATCTTACTGAAGCATTAAAAACTTCATTGCCATGCACTCCTTGAAAAAATGCATTTAGATCAAAGTTTTTAAACTGGAAGTTTCCGGTAAAACCATAAACCAAATCTGGTGTTGGATTGCCGATATACACTTTATCATCATCATTAATGACGCCATCTTGATTTTGATCTACAAAACGAATATCTCCCGGTGAAGTACCTTCGTTTTGTGTTGCATGTGCCAATACCTCTTCTTGGTTTTGAAAAACACCATCGGTTTCGTATCCGAAAAAAGAAGCAATGGGATGCCCGATGTCTGTTTTAGAAACGGCACCAGAGACAAAAGTTTCTCCAGAAAATGTTGGATCTCCACCACCGAGGAATAAAACCTCATTAGACTGCAAAGCCATGTTGCCTCCTAATTCATAGGTGAAGGTTTTAATTTTATTTCTGTATTGCAAAGCAAACTCCCAGCCCTTATTCTGGACTTCCCCGATATTTCTATCAGGCGCTAGTGCCCCCACCACACCCAATATAGGTGCACTGTATAACATGTCTGTCGTGTTTTTAATATAATAATCCGAAGCAATATTTACTTTGCCATCCCACAATTCTATGTCAATACCAAAATCCGTTTGTGTAACAGTTTCCCACTGCAATTCCGGGTTGGATACCGTTAAGGGTAAGGAACCATTGGTGATAATTTCGTCTGGGCCAAAAGCATAATTTTGTCCAGTAGAAACAACAGAAGTATACCCATAATTTCCAATCCTATCATTTCCGTTTTGCCCCCAACTTGCCCGTAGCTTAAAGAAACTAATCGCATCAATGTTCCAAAAATCTTCTCGGGAAGCAACCCACCCCAAAGACACTGCCGGGAAGTAACCAAATCTTTTATCGGCACCAAACTTGGAGGAACCATCTGCCCTAAAGGATACTGTTGCTAGGTATTTATCTTTATAATCATAATTCACTTTACTGATATAAGAAAAGAAAGAATATTCCTCTGCCCCAGAATAAGAACTTTGGGAAGCTATTGGGTCTATAGTGTTGTTAATAAAAGCATCTTCTGGATCGTTGCTCGGCAAATTCGTGTTAGAACCGCCATTATAATCATGTCGATTCAGGTTTGCAGAAATCCCGCCCACAACACCAAGGTTATGGTTCCCAAAATCTTTATCATACATCGCGATATTTTCCCATTGCCAATTTTTCCAAGTATTGTTATTCATGCTCACAGAATTTGTTATATTTCTTTCTGCAGTGGGTGCATCTGTAGAGTCTACACTCAAGTTAAACAATGGCGAAAAAATATCTTGATTGGCAAAAGTTGCATCAATACTATAAGTAGATTTAAACCTAAGATTTTCTGTTAATTTTATCTCTCCATAAACAGCTCCGACCACCCTGTTCGTCGTCCATTCATCATAAGTATTTTCAATAGCATTCACGGGATTCCGGATATCCGTATCTACAAAATCCGAATAAGCATAAGTACCATCGGGCTTGTAAACCGGAGTAAGCGGATCCATATTTAGCGCCTGAATAACAGGAGATGTAAACTCACTGTTTTCTGGAAGAGCATCTCTATTTAGATTCGTAAAACCGATATTGGTACCAACCTTTAGCCAAGGTTTTACGTCATAGCCCAATACTGTTCTAAGGGTAATACGATCAAAACGCGACCTGTTTTCTCCAATGATCCCTTCCTGTAAAAAGTACCCACCAGAAAAGCCGACATGAAAACCTTCGCCACCACCATTGATATTAATTTGATGACTGCTGATCGGGGCTTGTTTAAAAATTGCGTTTTGCCAATCTGTACCTTCATTGAACAAAGCAACATCTCGTGTGTTTACGAATGGAGCACGCCCCGCATTAATGTAAGATTCATTTAAGATGGTTGCATATTCTTTTGCATTTAGCAAATCCAATGTTTTCGTAACAGATTGCACACCATAGTAACTATCTATGGATATTTTTGCCCCACTGCTTTTACTACCTGATTTTGTCGTAATTAAAACGACGCCATTGGCCGCCCTTGCTCCGTAAACAGCAGCAGAAGCCGCATCCTTCAAAACAGAAATATTTTCAATGTCATTTGGATTTAAAAAATCTAGTCCTTCCACGATAATGCCATCAACAACATAGAGTGGATCAGAGTTTGTTACCGTTCCTGCGCCACGAATTCTAACCGTCAATGCACTACCCGGCGAACCGGATACTTGTGTGATTTGAACTCCTGCCGTTCTTCCCTGCAAGGCCTGCTCTACCCGAAGTACAGGAGTTTCCGTGATCTCCTTTGCACTCACTGTTGATACCGCACCACTGATGGTACTTCGTTTTTGATTACCGTATCCAACCACCACCACCTCATCCAGAAACTCGGAAGCTTCTGCCAGAACAATGTCTATAGAAGTTCTTCCTGCCACCTCAATTTTTTGGGATTCCATTCCGATGTAGGAAACGACGATTGTCGCATCTTCCTTGACTGTCAATTCAAAATTTCCGTCAAAGTCGGTTGTGGTTCCATTGGATGTATCTTCTTCCATAACGGTTGCCCCGATCAAGGCATCTCCATCACCTGAAACCGTTCCTTTGAGCAAGACGGTTTGTCCCGATGCAGCAAAATGCATGAGGAGACACATATATAATACGCACCATTTATTGAACATATAAATTTAGTTTGAAAAGTTGATTGTGTTAGAATCAACACAAAAAAAAGAAAGTACACTATCCACCAATACTATGGAACCGAAACCAATCTGCAAATTTAATTAGGGTAGAGATATTCGAATGCTATCCCTAATGTTTAACACTGCACAAGACACCAAAACAATTATTTATTTATTCATTCCTGTATCAGAAAATAATGTACTAAACTTAAAAAAACTATGAATGATTAAAAATAGGTTCTACGCAATTGGACACAAAGGAAGATTCTCCCCTAACAACCCCCAAAGGGATCTCTTTCCCGCAATTTTCCTTTGCTGCCTATTCTTAAAAAGTACCTACACTGTTATACCCAACAATCTATTCTACAATGATTTTCTTGGTCATCATTTTTGTCCCTACACTAACTTGGACGAAATGAATACCTTTTGAAAGTCCGGTTACGTCCAAAGTTACGTTGCCTCTAAAATCAAAACGTTGCTCCATTTGTAACCGCCCTGTTACATCAAAGATAAAGATACTTTGTTCCTTCGCTGGATTATTAAATTTCACTTGCACGAAATCTTGTGTAATAGAAGGGAAAACTTCTGCCAAATTATTGTCTATAACAAGTTCGTTGATACTCGTTGATAATTCACAACTACTGAAGTAAACTGCATGCAATGAGGTATCTGCCTCTCCCAAAATTAACAATCTGTTTGTGAACTGCCCAGAAGGGTCAGTAACGGTACAGACATCACCTTGCATCAAATCTTCCACCGCATCTTGATTTAAATATTTATATTCATGCAAGCCTGGCAATAACATTGCAGTTACAGAATAAATACCATCTCCATCATCATCCAACATTTCCGTTGCGGTAGGGTTCCAATTGTTGATCGTGTTGCCCATAATGAAAACCTGCCCAGCAACAGTTTCGTTACTCATATCCACATTGAAGGTTACATTATAGAGCTGAGCAACGTCACAAGTTCCATCTGTAGTGCATTGTCCAAAACAGGTAGAGACCACTGTATCCTCCATCGCAGGAGGCAAATTACGATCATTAAAAGGAGGAACCGCGCATGATTGGCCAATAATATTTTCCTTACAACTCCAATCTGGCAAACAAATACCATTCGTAAAAGTGTAGTCTGTCGTGAAGCCACTTTCTCTTTCTAAGGTAATACTATAGGTGCCATCCCCATCATCATCCGTCATTCTTAACACACCGTGCCCGAAGTAAGGGCCACCAGCAAGAAAGACGCCATCATCAGAGACCGTTTCCTGTGTCATGTTTACATTCCAAGTAATGTCTACAGCTCCACCACAATCATAGCAGCTATTATAACAAACGGTATTAAGACCCGCATCCCCTGAGATCACATATTCTCTATTGACAAAAATATTCCCATAACCATCGTCCGTTGTCTTGGTACAAACATCTGTGCCGTCAAAAACTTCTGCGCCACTCCAATTATCCAAAGTGTATTTATACTCGATAACGCCCTGCTCCAGCGGAAGTGTCGTTACCCAAATGCCATCTCCATCAGGATCTGCCAATGGATTAGCATCTCCACTCCAATCATTAAAAGTACCGCTGATATACACATTACCAAAACCGGAAAGCCCTGCCATATTCACCGAAAAGGTAACATTATAAATATTCACCTCATTGCTAGATTTTAAAACAATATTATCCATATATGAAGTAACATCAGCTCCGGTGCCTGCAACACCAAAGTCTGGAAACAATACGATTTTATAGAAAACAAATCCGGCAGCTGGTAACATATTTCCTTCGGCTGACGGCTGTGCCAAATCAAAGCAGACTTGTGACCACTCATTAATAGCGGTAATTTCCTGTGTTTGAATCCAATTATCGGGGTCATCAAATTGAGGCAATTCAAGCTTGAGCGCCAAATTCCCCGGATGATCCCAATGCACATCTACACATATCTGTTGCACCAAACTTCCGTTAATTGGTTCTGCCATCTCTGGCGTTATAAATGCCCCAGCCCAAGTTTGTGCATCACCTGCCTTCACATAAGAAAGTACGTCTGAACTGGTATTGATGCCTGTTGGATTTGGGTTTGGAATAACAGTGGTAAGTTGCCCATCCAATGAACTTCCGAAATATTGGAAATCCGTAGATAAGCTTTCAAAGTCAAAGAGTGTTGTGCACTCCAACTGGGCATTGATATTGTATGCCAGGAAAATAAAGATAAGCGGTAAAAAATTTTTCATACTAAACTAGATTATGAGATGTTAAGTCTTGGTTGTATAGAAAATAGTTAGGACAAATATTATTTTGAAAAAATAAATCTCCTTAGAACAAAATTAATGATAAAAGTATTATATCTTAGCAAAAACAAATACATCACTGCTACATCACTAACATTTTCTACATACATCTTGAACTCATCAATCTACATTAAAAAATTGGTTAATATAACTGGCAATCAGTTATATATGACGTTTTCTATATGGATATTTTCTTTCTTTTTTTCAAATTATATACTTTCTCAAAGCCTTAATATAGGCACACCACTTATAAAAAACTATACCAAAGAACAATATTCGGGAGGAACCCAATCTTGGGATGCCTTGTATGGGAATAATGATCTCATTTATTTTGCCAATAATGATGGCCTTATTTATTTTGACGGGAAACGCTGGAGTGTACAACCTCTGCCAAATACTACGATTCTTCGCTCCCTTGCTCAAGGAGAAGGCAGTAGTGTTTATGTTGGGGGGCAAGATGAATTGGGCTACTTTAAACCTGATGAAAAAGGCTTTCTAGCATTTCACTCCCTTAAGGAAGACCTCCCCCAGCAGCATAAAAACCTAGAAGATATTTGGGAAATGGTTTTTATCAATGAAATGCTGTTTTTCCGTTCTAATCATAAAATTTTTCGGTACCAATCACAAACATTTGAAGTATATGAAGATGCAGCAGCCATTACCTTTTTAGCACAACATCAAAATCAGGTTATATTCAATGATCTGGGCAAAGGATTTTATACTTGGACAGACGATGCGCCTAAATTTCTAGCAGGGAGTGAAATCTTCAAAAATATTCCGGTAGTAGATATTATTGATTTATCCCCCCAACAATTTTTAATCCTTACGGAAAGAAATGGCATCTACATCTATAAAGATGGTGTTTTTGAAGTATGGCAGACGAATGTCTATGATTACTTGGAAACGAACAGGGTTAGCTCCGGTGCTGTCTTAAAGAATGGCAATATCGCTATCGGAACATTGGTTGGGGGATTACTTATTTTTAATAAAGATGGAGAAGCAATTTATAAAATCACAAAAGAAAATGGATTACAAAATAACAGTATAAGCACGATTTGTATAGATAATTCTGACAATATATGGCTTGGAACTTATAATGGTATTGACCAGATTATTTTGAGCGATCATCTTAATTTATTTTTTCCGGATGGACAACTAGAAGGTGCTGTTTATGATGTGGAAAGCTGGAATGGGCATTTGTTTTTTGGTACCAATAACGGACTTTATTACATTGAGCAAAAAAATTATTATCACCCTTTGGAGCCGCAAGACATGACCTTGGTTCCGGGTTCTGTTGGGCAAGTCTGGGGGCTAGACATTATTGACGATCAGCTCCTAATGGCCCACAACGATGGTGCTTTTGTTATTGGTAAAGACTTTATTGCAAGAAAAATATCTCCTACTCCCGGGGCTTGGAAATTTATTAAATTGGCGGATAACAAAATGGTCGTTGGCACTTATAATGGTATTGATATCTATGCTAGGGAAAAAGAGGATTGGGTATGGGAACGCAAATTCGAAGAATTTGGCGAATCCAGTCGGATTATGGTACTAGATCAATTGCAAAACCTATGGATCAGTCATCCTTATCGAGGTGTTTACAAAATAAAATTTAACCCTTACTTTACCAAAATAGATATTCGGCAACTTAGCTCAGCAGACGGCATTCCAACCAATAAACGAAACTATGTTTTTAATGTAAATGGCAATGCTACGATTACCAACCCCAAAGGTATGTATAGTTATAATGCTACTTCGGACAAATTTGAAATGCAGAGCATAATTTCAGATAGACTCAAAGCAGAGACCCATGTCAAACGACTCATTCAGCATAGGGAAAACATATGGTATATTTCAGATTTAGGCATAGGGCAAATTCAACTTAAAAAAAATGGCTTGGAACAATCTTCCGAAGTAATTCCGGATCCTAATATTGGAGATATATTTGTTGGAGGATTTGAGAATCTATTTCCGCTTGATAATGACAATATTTTCCTTTGTACAGATAAGGGTGTTTTATACTATAACAAATCAAATATCAAGAACGACTTTAGTATCAAGCCCAAGATCAATAGGGTGCAATTGTTGCAACCTAAAGACAGCTTACTTATTGCGAATAATGTTGCCCTTCCCCTCACTCTCGCCTTACAAAGTAACGAGAATGCACTCAAGTTTTATTTTACCAGTAATTACTTTCAGAATCCCGAGAACGTAAACTTTAGCTACAAACTAGAAGGTACGGATGTGAATTGGTCAGAATGGTCGAAAAATTCTAGTAAAGAATACACGAACTTAGCCCATGGCAATCACAAATTTCAGTTAAAAGCGAGGACTCCATCTGGCAATGAGAGTGAGATCGTAACCTTAGCCTTTACGGTTATGGCTCCTTGGTATAAAAGTACTTTGGCGAAACTAACATACCTGATATTAACAGGCCTTGCACTACTCGCCCTAATTATGATTCCAAGAAGAAAATTTAATGAAGAAAAAGCCATTTTAAAATCACAACAACAACAAACTGCCGCAGAAGTCGAAAAGTTAAAAAATGAAAAATTGGAAACCGAGATTCAACACAAAAATAAAGAGCTGGCTTCCTCCACCATGCATTTGCTCCAAAAGAACGAAACCTTGAGTTTATTAAAAATACAAATTGACAAGACATATAATAAACTAAACAATACCGAAGCCAAAAAAGAAATCAAAAAACTGATTTCCTTGATTGATAATGATCTACAGTTGGAGGATGATTGGAAAAAGTTTTCATATCACTTCGATCAAGTACACAGGGAATTTCTGGAAAGGATCAAAAAGCAATATCCGCATCTTACCCCCAAGGATTTAAAATTATGTGCCTATCTTCGGATGAATCTCAGCACGAAAGAAATTGCTCCATTGCTGAACATTTCCGTTCGAGGTGTAGAGATCGGGCGATATAGGTTGAGAAAAAAATTGGAGCTGGATAAGGGTGTGAATTTAAATGATTTTATGATTGGGTTTTAGCATTTAAACAAAGGGAAATTCTGCCTACGCTCCACTTAATCCCTAAAGGGTTGCTTCCGCAATTCCCTTTATCTTAATTTTTAATAATTTTCTGTATTGCACCATTGACATTTAGAAAGTAAATCCCCTTGGTCATATCTTTCATCTCAATTGAATAGAAATCCTGTTCATTTTTATTCAAATTATCCTCATAAATCATTTTACCATTAACATCACTTAAGCTGATTTGCAAGGCTTCTTTCTGATATTCGAATTCAATTTTTAACAAATCATTTACAGGGTTGGGAAAAACACTGAACGATACACTATCCTCAACATCAGTCACTCCCGTTGTTTCTTCCATCTTCAAAACCAGTAGGCCACTCTCACGATCTGACGCAATAATATTTCCGGAAGGCAGGAAAGGATACACGCCCCAAACACCTTTAAAGCCATTATAATCCGTATTTTCATGTCCATCATAATAAGCAACTCTTTGAACGTTGTTAATGTCAGAAATATCAAAAACCTGTACGCCATCATGATTATAAGAAATAAAGACAAGGTCATCTTTTATCAAGGGATTGTGGGCAATGCTATTGGTATGTTCGGGCGCCAACAGTGTGGAACGGAACAGATTGCTTTCTTCTACAAATAAATCGGTAAAATCAGAAACATCCAATGCCTTTACGGCTTCACCATGTTTTTCATCACAAAAAATCAAGGTTTGTCCATCCTCCGATAGCCAGCTGCTATGGTTAAAAATCTGTCCGGGGTAGCTTTCTAAAACGCCCAAGGTTAAAATATTGTTTAAATCTGTGAAATCATAAATATACAAACCTGCCGAAAGGTGGGATGCATAAGCAATGTGGTCACGGATATAAATATCATGCACCTCACCACCAGGCAAGGAACTCCCCGCGAGCAAAACGGGGTTTTCGGGATTAGCCGCAAGATCAAAAGTCCAAAGATCTACAGTTGACCCAACAACATGTAGCCGATTATTACTTTCATCAACAAAAATATTATGTGCCTTTTCAAAAACCGCATCAATTTGATTAACCTTTGTAATGGAGTTGGGCAAATCGGAAAGATCAAAAATCATAAGCCCTTCACTTGTAACATCGGAAACGGAATAGAGATAATGCCCCCAAGTTTTCATATCCCGCCAAGTTGTGGACTGTCCACCTTCAAATTCATCAATTAACTGTGGGTTACTGGCATCGGTTACATCAAAACAATGCACCATTATCGTAGAGCCGATAAAGGCATATTCTCTCCCATCAGCAGCATAACCCCAACACTCGTTGAAACTATTCCCGCTAGAATTGGTAGGCAAATTGTCATTATCCCAAGTCCCCAGCAGCGTCATATTCATGGATGCTTGTCCCATCATTGAAGTAGTAAGCAGGACATTAAAGATCAATAAAATATATTTCATCATCATTGCAAACTTTTTATCATCTAACAGATAATCAAATATAGAATAAATTATTAGGTTGGTGTGTAATGATCTATAAAAATTAAATTATATTTTCACGTAATGTCAAATTGTATTCATTTGTGGTAAGAAATATCAGTATATGATAATCGGGTAATCAACATTGACCTTCCTCGAACCATTAAGGAATTAAGAAAATTAAGGGAACAACTTGTTGTTTCTTTCTTAATAGGAGTCTTTGACAATTTCTACAAAAACAAAATCCTCTATACGGTTTTGAATATGAGTTCTGTAGGAAAGGAATGTCCTTGCCCTGTCTGCGTGACTTGTCAGGCAGGCTTTTCAGGCAGGCAGTCATAAA
>JAHDGC010000022.1 GCA_020627865.1 Saprospiraceae bacterium
AGAGCGGCGGACTGTTAATCCGTAGGTCCAAGGTTCAAGTCCTTGAGGGGGCGCAAAATAAACCTCGTGATAACTTCTTCACGAGGTTTTCTTTTTTACACCAATCTTTATTCCCTATGAGTTCTTGGATAAAGCACCGTTCTGAAAAAGGCCCTGAATTAATCATTTTTAATACCCGTTACGATTTTATGGAAAATCCTCGCAAGGGCGAGGAAATGAAGGCTGTGGTACTGGAATCCAAAGACTCTGCCAACCTTGTGGCCATCAACACCGAAGGGAAAATTATCATGGTACGGCAGCTTCGTTTCGGTACAGGAAAAATGAGCCTCGAAGTGCCTGGCGGCTTTATTGATGATGGGGAAGAAGCGATTACGGCTGCCAAAAGGGAGCTGGAAGAAGAAAGTGGATACACCGGTGGTTCATGGGAATATTTGGGGAAAATTGCTTCCAATTCTGTTTTTATGGATGCTTATGTCCATCATTTTCTGGCTAAAGGTGTTGTGAAAACTAAAACAACTCAACAAGACGCTGGCGAAGATATTGAAGTCGTCGAAATGACGCCAGATGAAATTAGAGAAGCAGTCCGGAAAGAAGAAATCGACCATCCGCATAGCCTTTCTGTCTTGGCAAGGGTCTTACAGCTTTGGCCGGAGCGGCTATAGTGTCATATAGGAAAAGTAGTTTGTGAGTTCCGTAGGAACGACATGCCTTTGCCCTGTCTGCGTGGCTCGTCAGGCAGGCAGAGATGCTAATCTCTGGAACATTTGCAGAGAAAATCCAGCAAATTCACCAATCCCGTGAACCTGCCTGACAAGGTCACGCAGGCAGGTTCTGATCCAGGCCTTTACGGAAATTGCCAAAGAATCGTTAAATTTAACCTCTTTACCTACAATCAAATCTAGCCATGAAAAAACTACAATTCCCCACAGCCCATACTGTTTTGCTCATTATTGCAGCATTAGTTGCCCTTTCCACTTGGTTGATTCCGGCTGGTGCATATGATCGACTGGAATACGATAAAGCAAACGAAAAATTCATCCACCATGCTCCTTCTGGCGACAAGGAATATCCTGTAGAGCAGGCTTCCCTTGAAAAAATGGGTGTTAAAATTCCTGTAGAGAAATTTACCAGTGGTGACATCTGGAAACCTGTCGGCATTCCCGGAACTTATCATAAACTGGAACCGAAACCACAGGGCTTCTGGGCCTTTGTTCAATCTCCCCTCCAAGGCATCATGAAAGCCATTGATGTGATCCTTTTTGTCCTCATCATTGGGGGCTTTATCGGAATTGTGAATTTTACCGGAGCTTTTGACGCAGGTGTTGGCTGGTTGGCGCAGCGATTAAAAGGGCGAGAAACGGTTCTGATTATGCTCATCACGATTTTAATCTCTATTGGAGGGACAACCTTCGGATTAGCAGAAGAAACCATTGCCTTTTATCCTATTTTGGTGCCTGTTTTTCTGGCGGCAGGCTATGATGCTATGGTGGCCTTAGCGGCAATTTATGTTGGCACTTGCATTGGAACCATGTGTTCTACCGTCAATCCATTTAGTGCGATTATTGCTTCGGATTCGGCAGGTATCAACTGGACAACTGGCATCTATGGCCGATTTTTTATGCTGGTTACCGGTACCACAATCTGTCTTTGGTACATCATCCGATATGCGGAAAAAGTACGCAAGAATCCTGAAGCTTCCCTGATTTATAGCCAGAAAGCGGAAATAGAGGAAATGTTTTTACATAATAAAGAAGACAAAAAACATGCATTTACATTGAGTATCAAATTGGTATTGCTTGTTTTTGTACTGTGTTTTGTGGTCATGATCTATGGGGTTTCAAGATTAGAATGGTGGTTTATGGAAATGACGACGGTGTTTTTTGTGGGGGCGATAATCGTTGGCTTGATTGCTAGGGTAAAAGAAAAAGTTTTTGTTGCAGAGTTTGTTAAAGGTGCGAACGATTTGTTGAGTGTGGCTTTGATTATCGGACTGGCTAGAGGCGTTACCGTACTGATGGAAGATGGTTTGATAAGCGATACCTTACTGTATTATTCTTCCAATGCTGTAGATGGTATGCCCAAGGGAATATTTGTCAATGTGATGATGTTTTTATATGCAGGTTTGTCTTTTTTTATTCCTTCTTCTTCCGGAATGGCGGTACTGTCCATGCCAGTCATGGCTCCTTTGGCAGATGTGGTAGACATCGGAAGAGAGCATGTGGTTAATGCATATCAATACGGAATGGGCCTCATGGCATTTATTACACCAACGGGTTTGATTTTGGCTTCTTTGGCTATGGTAAATGTTACCCTAGATAAATGGTTGCGTTTTATTATGCCCTTATTGGTAATCCTAACCCTTTTCACAATGGTCGTATTGACGGTTCAGGTTTATTGGTAAAGCAATATTTAGTATCCTGTAATTTTTTTTGTAAATTTTGCTGTTCGCTACAACATATCTGGAGGATTGTTGTAAGTGAACAAAAGTAGCGGTCTTTGACCGAACAAGTTAAGGCCACAAAGTACTAATCACTTTTTACATCGCTTGCGATATATTATCTTTGTATCCGCTTAGCCATTGACTACTAACTATTGACTATTTTACTATGACATTCTTTACAATAGCAGTTTTTCTCTTTTTCTTCATCTTGGTTTTGATACTGGCAGACCAACTGGGAAAATTCCTATGGTCAACAGGAAAGCAAAATGAAGCCAAAGAACTAGATGGGCCACGTCACAAGATCGGAGATTTGTTGAGCAATACCGGAGGGTACACCTATCTGATGTTGGGATTGGCGGTGCTGGGACTTATGGTATTTTTATATAGCCAACTGGCCGGAAGTCCCTACGAAGGCCACATCAAGGAATGGATGAACCTGTTAGTACGATGGGTGCACATCACCTTCGGGATTGCTTGGATAGGAACCTCTTTCTATTTTGTTTTTTTGGAAAACAGCTTGAATCGGACAAAGGGACTGCGCGATGGCATTGCTGGGAACTTATGGTCTGTTCATGGTGGTGGGTTTTATTATATTGAAAAATACAAAGTTGCACCGGAGAAGATTCCGGAAGAATTGCATTGGTTCAAATACGAAGCTTACTTTACTTGGCTGAGCGGTTTCCTGCTCCTTTGCGTGGTCTATTACCTCAATGCAAATTCCTATTTGATTGACAAACAAGTAATGGATCTTTCCCCGAGTCAGGGCGTTGCCATCGGTATCGGAATGTTGATTTTGGGTTGGTTGTTGTATGATCTGGTTTGTAAAACACCTATCGTAAAAAACGGGATGTTGTTTGCCATCCTTGGCTTCTTAGTCGTAACCGGATTCGCTTGGGCTTTTACACAGGTTTTCGCCCCGCGAGCGGCCTATATCCACGTGGGAGCACTGCTGGGAACCTTCATGGCGGGGAATGTTTTCTTTGTGATTATTCCTGCCCAAAAGGCGATGGTTAATGCAGCTATAGCGGGAAAGGAAGTAGATGCCCGACTTGGTCAACATGCTCGCCTGCGTTCTTTCCACAACAATTATATGACCTTGCCCGTGCTTTTTATCATGATCAGCAATCATTTTCCAAGCACTTTCGGGCATGAATACAATTGGCTAATCCTAGCTGCCATTTCCTTAGCCAGTGCCATTTTCAAACACTTTCTCAACATCATCGAAAGTGGTCGCTATGCCGCGTGGGTATTCCCAATAGCTGCAATGATGATGATGAGCATCGTTTTTATGACAGCCCCCGATACCGGAGGCAAGTGCGATTCAAAAATTGCTTTCAGTAGGGTATACAATATTATTAATGAACGTTGCACCACTTGCCACTCTTCTCGCCCTACGGATAAGGTTTGGAGTGCGCCTCCGAATGGCGTGGTCTACGATACACCAGAAGACATCCAGAAAATGTCCGAGAAGATTATGCAACGAGTGGTCATCACCAAGAATATGCCGCAGAATAACCAAACTGGTATGACAGAGGAAGAAAGAGAGCTGGTCCGGTGTTGGATTATGCAGGGGGCGAAGATTGAATAATTTTTGGTTGTTTGCCAGTCCTTGCATAAAATAAATTTTACAATCATGTGAGTTCCATAGGAACGGCATGTTGGTGCGGGTTATGAAATGGCAGGAACGTAAGAAGTGCAAAAATTATCAAAGACTCATTTTTTAAGTATTTAAAAAATATAATATGAATATTAAACAAATTTTAACAGCAATCATTACAATCCTAACAATCAGTTCAGGATTTTCACAAAGATTAGTCGAAGACTTTACCGTCACCGATTTAGATGGCAATGAATTCAATCTATATGAAACCTTGGACAGCGGAAAAATTGTAATGGTGAATTTATTTTCGGTAAATTGTTCGCCCTGTATTGATAATAATAGATTTATTATCTTGGAGTCCATGTGGGAACAATATGGCCCTAGCGGAACAGATGAATTGTATCTCATATCCATAGAGGCTCATTCCGGTACAACAGAATCAGCCATATATGCAGGTAGTCATGGCGAATTTATGCAAGGACTTTCACATCCTTTAGCCAATGCGGATATGTACGGACATTTTGGATCGACCGGTTATAGTTTACTCGAAATATGCAGTAATAAGATAGCGACAGAAATTTATACTGTAGGAAGTAATAGTATTTATAATAATCCCTATCCTGGGGCTACCGAACGTTGTGTTCAAGATTCACTCGGCTTGGATATTATGATACTTGATGCCTATATGCCTGCATTTATACAAGTGTGTGATGAGGGCATGTTTTTTAACCCAGAGCTAACCGTACAGAATGTGGGCTATGATACGATCTCCCAGTTGAAAATAATCGTAACTCAGGATGGTGATGAGATTGATTCCTTATTATGGACAGGGGAAATAGCAAGGCATGAAACCGAGACCATTTATCTTCCTGAACTATTTTTATACGCGCCATCTTCAATAGTAAGAATAGAAATTACGGAAATAAATAATGAAACTGGTGATGAGAACATGGAGAATAATTACTTGGAAAGAAATTGTCATATGGACACATTTTTTGGAGGGTATGATAATCACATTGATAACCCAGTTGTGAATATTAAAATTACTACAGGAAGTAATGGACATGAAATCTACTGGGCAATATTAGATGAAAATGAAGAAATGATTGCCGAAGGTGGAAACTTGCTTGAGGTCGGTTTACAAGGTGGCGGAGCAAATATGGCAACGGCAGGAGTCGGCTACAGCAGCGATTCTGTATACTGGGAAACGGTGCTTTTGCCAAATGAAGGATGTTACGAATTTATTTTTGTAGACGATGGTGGGGATCTGACTTCAAATAGAAACTTACGTTATTATATATATTCTCATGATACAACGCAAGTTCTTGGGTCTAAGCATAGCAAATATATGTCCTACGATAAAAGGCAAATTAAATACAGTGTAGTATTGAGCGATGTGGAAACGCTAGAAAAGCATAACATCAATCTATTTCCTAACCCAGTTTTTAATAACGAATTCACATTGAGCATCGGAACAGAAGGTTTGAAGAATTTGTCTTATGAGATATTTAATATCAATGGAGAATTGGTGAAAAGGAGAGAAAAAATTGTAAGCCCAAACAATGGGGCAGATCATATAAATGTTAGCCTTCCCGATTTGTCGAATGGGATGTATCTTGTTAAGATCCAAGGCGATAATTTAAATGTAACGGAAAGAATAATAGTGTTAGATTAAAAGCTGTTGTCCAACAAAACATAATTTACCAAACTATCCTCAACATGGAAGTCATCAACCTCAACCAAAAATTTGCTACCTTCGCGGAGTATTAAAAATAGCATCCAACAATATGACAAGAATAAAAAAACAGTTCAACCTCGATGGCAAAGTCGCCATTGTCACTGGAGCCTCCAAAGGCATCGGAGAAAGTATCGCTCGTGGTCTAGCAGAATATGGAGCCAAAGTTATCGTCAGTAGCCGCAAGCAGGATGCTGTTGATGCCGTAGCCGCTTCCTTCAAAGCAGACGGATTTGAAGCGACGGGCATCGCTTGCCATGTAGGAGACGAAGCCCAATTGAAAAACCTTGTGGAACAAACCACATCCATTTATGGCGGCGTGGACATCCTCATCAATAATGCCGCGACGAATCCTGTTTTCGGCCCACTTGCAGATGCACAAGGGGAATTATTTGACAAAGTGATAAATATTAATGTCAAGGCTTGCTTTACTTTGGCGAATTTATGTTATCCCATTATGCAAAAAAGAGGCGGCGGTTCCGTAATCAATATTGCCTCGGTGGAAGGTATGAAGCCTTCTTTCGGGTTAGGGGTATACAGTGTTAGCAAAGCGGCCTTAATCATGCTGACAAAAAACCAAGCAAAGGAATGGGGTAATGATAAAATTCGCTCAAACGCCATCTGCCCAGGTTTAATTCAAACCAAATTCAGCTCTGCCATCTGGAAAAATGACGGTATCCTCAAGCAAATAGAAAACCATATCCCCGCTGGTCGAATGGCACAACCTGACGAAATGGCCGGCCTCGCGGTTTTCCTAGCTTCCGATGCTGCCTCCTATTGCACTGGTGGCGTCTTCACTGCCGACGGTGGCCACATGATTTCTTAACCAGTAGAAAGTAAAAAAGATAAAAGGAAAAAGTACGCCCTCACCGATGAGTTGCCTTACAGCAAAAGGCTACCATTCACGACTCAACAGTCTGACATCTGACAATGAGCAACGCGAATGATCTAAAATCTAAAAGCGAAGCGGTCTGACAATGAGCAGCGCGAATGATCTAAAATCTAAAAGCGAAGCGGTCTGACAATGAGCAACGCGAATGATCTAAAATCTAAAAGCGAAGCGGTCTAAAAGTGAGTGCTAACGAACGATCTAATATCTAAAACTAAAAATATGCCCTCACAACTAGCTACCCTAAAATAAAAAGGTAACATTTAACGATTCAGTAGTCTGACATCTAAAAGCGCAGCGGTCTAAATTCTGACAGCGCAGCGATCTAAATTCATTAAAAACAATGTCCAAAAACACAGCAATACTCCTCATGCATTGCCCGGATCAAACCGGCCTTGTAGCAGCCGTAACCGATTTTTTACACAAGAACAACGGCAACATCATAGACCTCGATCAGCACGTAGATACCAACGAGCACTATTTCTTCATGCGAGTAGAGTGGAATCTCGAAGACTTTGCCATTCCAAAGGAAAAGATAGATGATTTCTTCGGTACCCTTGTCGGGAAAAAATACGATATGAAATGGCAACTACACTTTTCGGATCAACCCCAGCGTATGGCCATCTTTGTCTCCAAAATGTCGCACTGTTTCTACGATATTCTCCAACGGTGCATGTCAAAAGAATGGAATGTTGAAATCGCAATGATCATCAGTAACCATCCGAACCTTAAGCTCATTGCAGACCGCTTTGATCTGCCTTTTCACGTTATTCCCATCACAAAAGAAACCAAAAGAGAGCAGGAAGAGAAAGAGTTGGCCTTATTGAAAGAAGCCAACGTTGATTTCGTTGTGCTGGCTCGGTATATGCAAATTATTTCCGATAATTTTATCCAGCACTATGAAAACAAGATTATTAATATCCACCATTCTTTCCTGCCGGCTTTTGTCGGGGCTAAACCTTACCATCAGGCTTATAAAAGAGGCGTGAAGATTATCGGTGCAACAAGCCATTATGTTACGGCGGAGCTGGATGCAGGGCCGATTATTGCACAGGATGTGGAAGCCATTTCCCATAAAGATAGTATAGCGGATTTAGTCAGGAAAGGGAAGGATTTGGAAAAAATGGTCTTGTCCAAAGCATTGTGGTTACAATTACAACACAAGGTTTTACCCTATCAAAACAGAACAATAATTTTCTAACTCTAGAAAATGTATGCCAAAATAGAGGGATTTTTTATGCTAAAGAGAACGGGAAATTGAGCGTAGGCCGCCCCTTTGGAGATAAAGGGGAGGCGCAAGCAGAATTTTCCGTTGCTGCTAAGATGCAGCTCATTTTATTTTAAAAAAATAACAAAACTATAATGTATTGAAAATCAATATCCTTAAAATTACATCAAATTGTAATTTTTTTAGGTTAATCTATCGATTTTTAACTTTTTATGAATTATCTTGTCTGCGTTTCCCAGAAATAATCTTTTTGTTTCATAACTGTATTTTTTAATGGAGGTACAGTTTTCAAAAATGTATCTAATATTTATAGTGAAAAAATAAATAAGAAGGTGTATTTTTGGCCTTCATGGATATTATTGACGATCATAATTTTTATCCATATAAGATTATTCGAAGAAAAAGTGTAGGGAACCTTTTGCTTTGTAAATAAAGTTCCTGAAAAGAATGAGTTCCATAGGAACGACATGGCTTTGCCAGAAACGTAAGTCTCTGGAGCGTTTGTAAGAAAAATTATTAGCGAAAATTTTGAACATACTCTGAAAGAGTGATAAACTTAAGCTTTTATGAAATTTAGTGTATCATCTTCTGAACTACTGAAACAATTGCAAATGGCTAGCGGTGCCATTGGCTCTAATCCCGTTTTACCTATTCTGGAAGATTTTTTATTTGTTATAGAAAATAAGAGACTACGTATTGCTGCTACAGATTTGGAAACTTCCATTACTACGGAAATTGAAGTGATGGCGGATACGGACGGTTCCGTAGCGATCCCAGCTAAGATATTGCTGGATACCCTTAAGGAATTGCCGACCCAACCGATTACCATTTCTGTGAATGAAGAGAATTTTGCCATTCAGATTACCTCCGCTTTTGGAAAGTACAAATTGGCAGGAGAAAATGGCCAGGATTTTCCGAAAATTCCGGATGCTGATGGTGTGGATAATATCAAGGTGCAAAGCCCGACCTTGACAAAAGCAATCAGTAAAACCTTGTTTGCAACCAGCAATGATGAGCTACGTCCTTCCATGACGGGGGTATACTTTCAGGTGGATTTCAATAAATTGACCTTTGTGGCTACAGATGCACACAAGTTGGTGAAGTATACTTTTACGGATATAGAAAGTGAAGTTTCTACAAATTTCATTGTCCCTAAAAAAGCACTCAATCTCCTGAAAGGGATTTTGCCGGCAGGTGGGGAAGTCAGCTTGGCCTTTAACAACTCCAATGCCTTCTTTACTTTTGGTGATGTGAAGTTGGTCTGCCGCTTGATTGATGCCCGCTATCCGGATTATAATGCGGTTATCCCAACAGACAATCCACATACCTTAACGCTTGGTAGAACCGACTTCCAGAATTCACTTAAGCGTATCGCTATTTATGCAAATAAAACGACCAATCAGGTTATCCTAAATATCAATGATGGCAGTCTTACGGTTTCTGCACAAGATCTTGATTTTTCCAACGAGGCAACAGAGCAAATGGCCTGTACCTATGAGGGAGAACCTTTGAACATTGGTTTTAATGCTAAATTTTTGATTGAAATGTTGGGTGTGCTAGAATCTGATGAGATCAAAATGGCCCTTTCTAACCCCACGAGAGCCGGAATTCTTTTCCCCACAGAAAAATCAGATGATGAAGAAATTATGATGCTGGTCATGCCAGTGATGCTCAGTAATTAAGTATTGTAGTAAAAGTCTATGATAAAAGAGTTCCGTAGGAACGACATATCCTTGCCCTGTCTGCGTGGCTCGCGAGGCAGGCAGAAACGTAAGTTTCTGGAACGTTTGGAGGAAAAGTTTTTTGCTACAGTTCACATAAATTTCGTCTTATGAAAACCCAAATGCTTCTGCTCTTGTTATTGGCCTTTTGTTTTCAAACCTGCAAGCAAACTCCCGAAGTTGTTGCGACACCCGAAGAAGTCGCCAGAAAATGGCAAGCGCTTGTAGACAAGAATCAGTTCAAGGAAGCTCGGGAACTGAGTACAAAAAGAGCAAAAGATATGATTGATCTTATTGAAAGCATGCTCTTCGAAGGTGACGATGAAGCGGCGCTCGGAGCGACGAAGTTTTTGGAAATGGAATGTAAGGAGCAAGGAGAAAAAGCGATTTGTCGATATATTATCCAAGAGGAAGGCGAACGTATTGTGGATAGTTTTAGGTTGGTAAAAAAATCGAAAAAATGGCTGGTAGATATTCCAGATGAAGTCGAATTACTAGAGGATGACCCGATGGATGATTTGTTTAATCAATATGAAAAATCTTTAGATCAGGCCTTGAAGGAAAAATAGGACGATAATGTTTATTGTTCTTCAAGCCCTGTTCGCAACCTGTCGATTTATAGATTAATATTATTTTATCGAAATATAATACAATATTGCCTGTTTGTATTTTAATCTTATTTTTTACAACAAAAAAAGGTATGTTTGTTAAAAGCTTCATCTGTTTTATACATGCACAGGTGGTAATTTCTACTAAGAAAAATATATTCACATCTGGGGAAGTTTAGCCACACCCAAAATAAGTTTCTAATTTAGAATTGGCTTTGTCTGCTTGTCAGGTATGGATTGCGTATGTATTGTTGTGTTGAAGTGTTACACTCATTATCGAGATAAATCGGCAATATGAAAAAGACCATTACCCTAGTTTTAAGTTTTTTCCTGCTCGTATCATCTGCGGCGCTGCTACTTCCTCCTTATTCTGGTACCATCTTCATAGAATCAGATATCGTTAATGGTTCTGATCCTTCTACCTTTGTCAGTTCCACTTACACTGGACAGGGGAATCGAACGGTATTTGATCGAAGAGTGAATGCTTGGATTACAATTAATGCTTATTTATTTAATATCGTTTGGGATGATGGCCTGACCTCGGAGGCACAGGTGAATCCTGAGTTTGGATTCTCGGCCGCAGCAGTAGAAGCGGAAAAATACGGTTGGCTTGTTGGGCAATTGCCGACTTGCCTCCGACTGGATGTTGATGCCATATGGATTCATGCTGGAACACAGCCCTTTGGTGGTGGTAACAATTCTATCCTAATTCATACTGGGCAGAGTACCGTCTATGAATCGAGTGGCATTCTGGAAGAAACATTGATTCACGAAGCCTGCCACACTTCCCTTGATGCCTATCATGCAACGTCTTCTGGATGGGTTGCTGCCCAAGGGGCTGATGGTGATTATATCTCTACTTATGCACAGGGTAATCCTTTTCGAGAAGATATTGCAGAGAGTTTCTTGCCATGGGTCGGTGTACGATTAAGGAGTGATAGAATTTCTCAACAAAACTATGATATTATCACGCAAACGATCCCGAATAGGCTCGCTTATTTTGATAATATTGTTTGTGATATGTACCCGATTACTGGTGGTAATTTGGGAGATTATGATTTAGCGGTGAATGCTTATTCCGGTTCCTGTGATCCCGATGGAAAAGTTTACACCATTAATGTCGTTTCTGTGGAAGGCTATTCAGATGAGGTAAGCCTTTCTGTTTCCGGTTTGCCAGCTGGAATTTCCGGAAATTTTAGTACAAATCCTGTCATTCCGGGGAATAGCTCAACTTTGACCTTGTCAGGGAACGTATCCCCCGGAATTTACGTTTTCGATGTTTTGGGAAATAGCACTTCTGGCCAGAAAACTTTATCGCTTGAGCTGGAGGTTTATGAGTCCGTTCCTGGAACTGTAGTGTTAAATACGCCCGTGAATGGTGCAGAAGATGTAAGTCCGACGGAAACCTTAACTTGGCAAACTGCCGGCTCTGGTGCAATCTATACCCTTGAAGTAGCCACAGATCCTAGTTTCAGCAATATTATTACAACAGCAACCAACCTAACTACAAATACATACCAAGTTTCCGGTCTAGTGCCGGGAACGCTTTATTATTGGAGGGTAGTGGCTTCTAATAGTTGTGGAATGGGAGCTTATTCAACAACATTTAGTTTCCGAACATCTTTGTGTTTCACGATAAACAGTCCGAATGTACCGGTGGGTATTTCTACCATTGTAGAGACGGTTACCTCTACCTTGTCGGTTTCTAATTTGAATACGATTACTGATGTGAATATCGTGACCATGCAAGGCTCCCATTCCTATATTTGGGATTTAATTGTTGATCTTACTAGCCCAGCCGGAACTACGGTTAATTTATGGACAAAAGTTTGTGCCGGTGAGGACAATTTTAATATCCAATTTGATGATGCCGCTACAAATCCCTATAGTGCCTTGCCTTGTCCGCCTGTTGATGGTGGGAATTATCAGCCCAATGGTTCACTAGCCGCTTTTAATGGAGAAGATCCCAACGGTACTTGGACACTCACCATTCAGGATACATACGAAAATGACGGTGGTTCCCTGAATGCTTGGGCTATCGAAATTTGCACAGAACCTATTCCTATAAATTGTACTGAAAATATGGTCATATCTGATACTTATAATAATGAGACTGTTTTAAGGGAAGTCTCTAATAATATCACGGCTACCGAAATCATTACGGGAACCGCTGATGTGAAGTATAGTGCTGGAGTGGATATTGATCTGTTGCCAGGGTTTAGTGTAGATGCTGGGGCGCAGTTTCACGCTTATATCCTTGGTTGTGGCACTGCTGCTGCGGTAGGTTATCCAACAGAAAAAATGATGGGAAAAGATAAGGAATAACAAGTAGGGTACCGTATCTTTACAGCTATAATAATTTGTTGTGAAACATTGTAATATCGTGTAACAAAAGTTTCTTATAAAAACGAGTTCCGTAGGAACGACATATCCTTGCCCTGTCTGCGTGGCCCTGTCTGCGTGGCTTGCCAGGCAGGCAGAAACGTGAGTGTCTGGAACGTTTGCAGGAAAATAAAATTATAAAGAATTTATGTTACAGTGTAATAATATGAAGTAAGCTGCTGTTATCGGCAGCTTTTAGATACTGTATCCCATGAAAAAAATCGGCCTGTTTTTCGGTTCCTTTAACCCCGTCCATATCGGACACATGATCATTGCCAATTTTATGGCATCCCAAACAGATTTACATCAGGTTTGGATGGTGGTCAGTCCACAAAACCCTTTAAAAAATAAAAATACCTTGGCCAGAGACCGGGATAGATTACACCTTGTCCGACTTGCCATAGGGGATAACCTCAAACTCCGGGCGTCTGACATAGAATTCGACCTGCCCAAACCTTCCTATACCATTGACACCCTGACTTATCTTAAAGAGAAATTTCCGGATAAAGAATTTGTCCTCATTATGGGCGGGGATAATCTCGGTACCTTACACAAGTGGAAAAACTATGAGCTTATCCTGAAAGACTACGAGGTTTATGTCTATTCTAGGCCAAGTTATGTGCTTGGAGAACTAGAAAGTCACCCGAAAGTAAAAATCCTTAAGGCGCCACAAATGGATATTTCCTCTAGCTATATCCGAAAATGCATTTCCGAAGGACAGTCTGTTCAATACCTTATTCCAGAGCCTGTTTTTGAATACATCATGTCTAGCAGCATCTATCGAAAACCGTCGTAGAGACGCCATGCATTGCGGCTATCGTATGAATACCAAATGACCTATTGTCGGTTAAAAGCCCATTCAAAAACAATATATGTAAAGGCATTTAGTTATTTTTGTGTGAAACCCGTTACTAATATTTAATTGTAATGGCTTTTTTTTATAAAATAGATCACCTGAATGCGACAAATACCTACCCTCATCTTCTGCCTTACTTTTCTTTTTCAAATTTCAGTAACATCAGCCCAAATTGATCTAAAAATCGGGCAATGGAAATCTCATCTGCCTTACCACACTGGCTTGTCTGTTACCCAAAGTGAAGATCGCGTTTACTATGCAACGGAGTGGGGGGTTTTATCTATGGACAAACTAGAGAAATCAGTGGAGTATATGACCACTGTTGATGGCTTAAGTGCCGTAGGAGCCGTATTGATAAAATATATTACAGACAGTAAAACGCTGATTGTTTGCTACAATGATAGCGTAATTGATCTGGTCAGAGAAGATGAGATTGTCACCATAACAGATATTCCACGATTCACCAATATTTCCGGAGATAAGCAGATCTATGATATTTTTCCGGTATCGGAAGAGGAAGTTTTTCTGGCTACAGGCTATGGATTATCTTTGCTCAACCTGAAGAGTGGGGATATTCGGGCAACGACTTTTACCGGAGTAAAGGTCAACGGTGTCGATTTTTATAATAATAATATTTATATCGCAACAGATGATGGGATTTACTTCGCGTTGAATGATGGCTCTGTGAATCTTGATGACTTTGGGCAGTGGACTTATCTCGGTGAGGAGGCAGGCTTTCCAACAGCATATTCTAGTAATGCACTGGCTAGTTTTAACGGAAGTCTCTATTTGGATATTGATAATAGTTTATTCCAAATGGATAGTGCAGGGGCGTTGGATTCCGTTCATAATGAAAATGATATTCCGATAACCTTCATGTCAAGAGGAAAGGAACGATTAATGGTTGGTTTTTCCTGTAAGGGGAGTTGTAGCCGGATTCTGTATCTGGAAAGTCCTACAAATTTTACCTTAAAAGGGAGCTGCTTTAAGGATCCTCTTTATGCTATTGAGGATCAATATGGTGTAGTTTGGTATGCGGATGACTCTAGGGATAATATTGGATATATCACGGATCCCTTGTCGGGAGCTTGCCAAAAAAATACATTTAACTCTCCTTATTCTCATAAATCTAACAAGATCGTAGCGAAGAACGGTGAGGTATGGGTAGCCTCGGGCGGAATCCAGCCCAATCATAGTTATCTCTGGTACCAAGATGGTATTTTCGCAGCTATAGATGGCATCTGGACACGCTATAGTAATAATATTGATGAATTGCAAGGGTTGTTTGACTTTTATGATATTGCCATTCATCCTGAAAATGGCCATATCTATTTCAGCTCTTTCTTGGGTGGTTTGGTCGCTTTTGACAGAGAAAACTTTACCCGATATGATGATTCTAACACGACGTTGAGAAATGCTGTTGGGGATGGTGACCGAACCCGGGTCGGGGGGATTGCCTTTGATGAGGAAGCAAATTTATGGGTGGCGAATCACATGGCGGCAAAACCTATTGGTGTTTTAGGAAACGATGGTACTTGGAAAAGCTTTTCAGCTCCCCAAACACGCTTGATTGATGTTGCGGTAGACCATAGTGGTTATAAATGGTACATTACTGGGGAAACGGGCATTGTTGTTTTCGATGAAGGAGAAATGGACGTGGATGGTGATGAAAGAAGCCGTGTGATTAATCTTTCTAATAGTGCACTGGAATCCAATAAGGTAAAAAGCATTGCGGTAGATTTGGAAGGGGATGTTTGGGTTGGAACCGATCAAGGGGTTTATATTTTTGAATGTGGCTCGGATGTGTTTAATCCAAATTGTCAAGGGGTAAGGCGGATTGTGGAATTGGGCGGATATAATGCTTATCTCCTGGAAACGGAAGACATCAGGACTATTGCCGTAGATGGTGGGAACCGGAAATGGTTTGGCACGACAAATGGTGTTTTTGTACAATCGCCCAATGGGGAAGAACAAATAGCAACATTCGATACGGGAAATAGCCCACTATTTGATAACACCATCACGACTATTGGAATAGACGATGAAACGGGGGAAGTCTATATCGGTACAGCAAAAGGGATCATATCCTATCGGGGTGAGGCAACGAAGGGCGGAATAGTAAATGCAACGGCAGAAATTTATGCCTTTCCGAACCCTGTTCGGCCGGATTACTATGGATCTATTGCGATAAAGGGTCTTGCACGAGATGCGGATGTGAAAATTACAGATGTCAGCGGCCGGCTCGTTTACGAAAATAAAGCCTTAGGTGGTCAATTTATCTGGGATGGAAATGACTACAATGGGCGACGGGCATCATCAGGCGTATACTTGGTTTATATTGCCAATACACAGAATAGAGACAATACAGATGCCCATGTTACCAAGATTTTATTTTTGAATTAGTATGGCGAATAAAAAACGTAGATACACGATGCGTCGTGTATCTACGTTTTTTGGGATAGTACTTCTTCATAATAAGCCTCGTATTTTGGCAAAATGCGGGAGAGATCGAACTCGCGAGCCTGTTCTAATGCATTCGCCCTGAACTGGTTCAGCAAGTTTTCATCTTTCAAGATGTGAATGGCATGTTTAGCCATTTCGTCTACATTGCCCACATCACTCATGAACCCAGTTTTGCCATGAATATTAAGTTCTGGTAACCCTCCAACATTGGAAGAAATCACCGGAACTTCACAAGCCATAGCCTCCAATGCCGCCAACCCGAAACTTTCACTGCCTGATGGCATCAAGAAAAGGTCAGCAATAGCTAACAATTCTTCAATGGCATCTTGTTTCCCGAGAAATCTGATATCATCACATAGGCTCAATTCGCGGCAAAGTTCCTCCGCACTCTGTCGCTCTGGGCCATCTCCGATGAGAAGCAGTTTAGAAGGTATTTTACCAGCGACTTGTTTGAAAATTTTCACAACATCTTGCACCCGTTTCGCCTTCCGGAAGTTAGAAACATGTACTAGGATGCGTTCCCCGTCTGGGGCAATGGCCTTTTTGAAATGATCCTTATTACTTTTCTTGAAACGATTGAAATCAATAAAATTATAAATAACCTTGATCTCTCTTTGCACATCGAAGTAGTCATAGGTTTGCTGACGAAGGCTACCAGAAACCGCCGTTACGCCGTCAGACTGATTGATGGAAAAAGCAACCACAGGTGCAAACGCTTTGTTGCTTCCGACAAGGGTAATGTCTGTCCCATGCAAGGTCGTAACAACTGGGATATATTTGCCTTCCGTCAACAATATTTGCTTGGCCATATAGGCTACGGCAGCATGTGGAATGGCATAGTGGACGTGGAGCAAATCCAGTTTTTCATATTTGACAACATCTACCAGTTTGCTGGCCAATGCCGTATCATAAGGGGCATATTGAAACAGCGGGTAGCGATCTACCCGAACCTCATGATAGGACACATTTTCGTCAAAAACAGCTAACCGAGCAGGCTGATTATAGGTGATAAAATGGATTTTATGTCCCTTTTTGGCTAAGCCCAATCCCAATTCCGTAGCTAGAACACCACTTCCTCCATAAGTTGGATAGCAAACTATACCAATCTTCATGCATTATTTCTTTTAATTTACTAAAATCTCTTTTATACTAAAAGGCTAAACCTGCCTGACTGCATCAAGCAGACAGGTTAACAGTGATTTTTTTTACCATTAAGAACCTGCCTAGCAAGGTCACGCAGACAGGATGAAGAAAATTAAGGGAACAACTTGTTGTTTCTTTCTTAATGCATCTTAATGCCTTAATGGTTGTCAATATTACATGTTTGTTATTTTCATTGTTTTAAGCCTAATATACAATAAGACAAAATTAAAAAAAGAGAGTTCATTATCCGAACTCCCTTTTTTATTTTTTCTCAAAAAACATTAATGTTGTACCACTAATTGTTTAATGTAATTTTTATCATCTGCCTGAATAACAATAAAGTAATTGCCTTGACTGAAATCGTTCAGATTAATGGGTTCCTTAATGGTTTGAACAACACCAAGGTTATTACGATAGATAATCTGGCCGATACTATTCACAATTCTATAACTCAGGTCGACAGGTTTATGAAGCGTCATTTCTAATGTGGTATAATCCGTTGCTGGGTTAGGATAAAGACCTAAATAAGAGAAGACCTCGATTTCCTGATTGCTAACCATAACATTGATGTCAGCAATATCTTGACAGCCATTGCTATCCGTAACGGTAACACTGTAAGCTCCAACAGGAATGTTTTCAATTTGATAACCTGCTCCCCCATTACTCCAAGCAAAAGTATAGGGGCCTGTTCCGCCCTCTGGAATAACACTTGCGGAACCGTCATTCGTATTGCCCTGAGAGGTTCCTATAAACTCGGTTACTAATCCGAGGCTAGCAGGACATTCAATAACTGCTATATCAACAACTTCATTACAAGCGTTGGCATCCGTAATCGTGACGGTGTAAACACCAACCGTAAGATTTTCAATAGACGATGTTGTTTCCCCATTGCCCCATTCATAACTATATGGAGACGAACCATATGTCGGTGCTACAGCAATGCTCGCGTCCCCAGCACCGGAAGAAGATTCTGCGAGAATATCAATTGCCGAATTGAAACTGAAAGGACAAGACTGAATGTTAATATTATCAATATCAAGATAATAGTCTCCAGTTCCCCAAAGCCCCTCAAATTTGACAACAATTTCCTCTCCGGCAAAAGCATCGAGGTCTATGGTAATGTTAGCCATATCTGTCGACGGGGCATGATTGGTTTCGTCAATGGTATTTTGTAGGAAGAAACTTTCCCCACAATCAATGGAGATGTACACATTGAAAATATCTCCAGGCCCTAGCACCGTTCCATTTTGATTATCACTAAAATCAACATAGCGATAATCAAAGGTCATGCTGTCTCCTTCATTGATCGGGCCAACAGGATAAGTAGTGAACTCGACCATGTCATTAAAAGAATATATGTTGCTATATATGACATATGATGGTGCATCATGGCCATTACCGATAAGGAAGCCTGCTGTTGTCCAGCCATTAGGTAAGGCAAAGTCCTCAAAATCATTAACCCACGGCAGTGGATCGGGAACAATAGTATTTACTTGGAAACTAGTGCTATTATTACCTAGATTTTGGTCTGTATCCAAGTCTATCCAAACCTCAATATCGAAATTGTCGCTACCTCCAGCAGAGTTAAAAGGCGTATTAAAAGTATAGGTCGCTTCTTCCCCTTGTAGAATTTCTAGGCTACCAACGTTTTCAGTAACTGGAGGATTGCCATTGATAGAGTAGGATACATCAAACTCGGTTTGGGGATCTGAACCATTATTCCGAATGGTGAGTGCAATATAGTCTTCGAGGTCGCCACATTCCCCTCCAGTAGAACTGGCCGAAAGTGTTGCAAGATCCGAGGTGAGTGGAGGCGTTACCGTAATATTATCTACTCCGATGCCGTCATAATTATTAACAGAGCCGTCAGAACCAAAAGCAAAGCGAATTCGACATTCAGCCTCACCGGCAAATCCGGTTAATGGATGTTCCGCATTGAACCAACCACTATTGGAGCCAGCCCATACATCACCAAGATTAGTGTTGAAGTTGGTGAAGTTATACCAATTGACGCCACCGCTAGTGGTAGACCCGAGTTTTGTCCATGTTTCTCCACCATCAATACTGGTTTCTACCCAGCCACCATCATAACTGGTTTCGGTATCGTAAAAGAGGGCAAAAGAAATAGTTGGGTCAGCATCATAAGCTGAAAAGTCAAAACATGGAGAGATGATATAAGAGCGTTCTGAGTTATTATAATTACCAAATAAATTGGTTACCCAAGCATTTACGCCATCAGCGGCACTTGTAATATCATTGCCCTGCGGTTCCCCCCATTCCCAAGTAGAAAATTGACTTTCCTCCATAACTGTCCAGCCACCATTACTCGCTTCGAAGTCCGTAAAGTATGGATATTGATTATAATCCAAATTGAATATAACAAAAGTAAAGGTATCGTTTGCGGGATTCGAATCTCCTTCGTATTCTGTCCAAGCTTGGATCACATACTCTCCTTGTTCTGAAAATAAAGACTCCGTATCAAAGTCGATCGTGTCGGTACTGTCCCTACTCAATACGCCGGTGTACAATCCATCGGTCGGGAAAGGAACATTCGCCGGAACACCATTGACACTATAATAAAATGGGATGAGTGCTTGTGGATTATCGCCATAATTCTTAATCTCAACAGTAACGGTTTCCAGATCAAGTCCACATTCTGTTTGTGGTGACAGAATATTGCTGATGCCGACATCGACTAGCCAAATGGTTTCGAAGAAATGCGGTCCAGAGACATTACTGCTGTCTCCCATTGAGCAGGCCAATTGTACGTAAAACTCATACTCGGTATCTTCTTGCAGGCCAGTGAGTGTAATGTGGTTATTGAAGGTACTGTCCAGTTGTCCGGTACCGGGGGTAAAGCCAAGCGTATCATATTCTATAAAGTACATGCCCTCTGTGCCGGGAGGATTCCAAGAAATATCAGCAGTAATGGCGCCATTATCATCTACTACGACATTCGCTGGAGTGGGGCAGGAAGGGCAAGTCGCAGTGCCGGAAAAAACCTGACCGATAGCAGGGGTGGGGCCGTCTTGAAAGAGGATTTCCCCTTCTGAGTCTAGGAGAAAATAAACCATACCGTAATTAAAGAAACTGCCCAAGTAAGTAACTTCGATGGTACTGCCAGCAGTTACGGGTACCGAGTAAGAAACTTGCCCGCCGAGAGGGCCTTCAAAATTGAAAGGCATACCATCTACAGTGACTATGAGTACGGTGCCATAGGAACCATATCCATAGGTATCAAATATTTCAACAGAATATTCGCAGGCTACCTGAGCTTTGAGTGTCTCAAAAGATAGCGTGCAGGATAACACTATGATTAGTATAAGGTAAATTTTTCTGAATGACATAGTCGTGATTTTAAGATCGAAAGAATTATATTTTTGAATATATTTGATTGAGGTGTAAATACTGCTACCTGTACAACTATACACACAGGCAGGGTGTTTATTTTTTATGGTTCTCTTCTTCAATTATACAATATTTGATATACGAAACGATAGTGATAAAGTTAGATGAAGCTAAGAGAATGGAAACAAAGCTACAAATAAATCTGAATAATAATATTTCTAAAAACGGACAAAACTTGTATTTTTTCAGAAAAATTCGTTTATCTTATGTCTAATTCAGAACTTTTCTCAATAGTTTGTGTTGAATCCTATGACTTAGACAATCATTTTTAATAAAATCCAACCGAAATTGGCTATATATTCTATACGAGATTTGGAAAAACTTAGTGGTATCAAGGCGCATACGCTTAGAATATGGGAGCAAAGGTATGGTATTATCAAACCCAAAAGAACCCCTGCGAATATTAGATATTATAGTGATAACGACTTAAAATTATTGCTGAACATTGCATTATTGAACAGAACCGGCATAAAAATATCGAAAATTGCCAAAATGTCAGAGGTGGAGATCGTTCAGAAAGTTGGCGATATTTCTGAAATTAACTCAGAATTTTACACCCAGTTGGATGCACTCACTATTTCCACTATAGA